>CAXNNF010000326.1:0-3002 GCA_964203455.1 Bacteroidia bacterium | reverse complement strand
ATTTACCTCGCGTGTGATAATAATAGCGCGACCTATTACGATTTTTTATAGCATTTTTGTCCGTACTCACTTTTTTACGCACATAGCCTTTTCGCATTCTTCCTCTGTAATCAATCGAGGGTTTAACATAGGTGCCTCCAGCATCATCTGATTTTTTAAAGTCACACCGAATAAAAAAAAGTTGGATTGTGGCTACCACAAACAAGATAAGCATACTCCACCTTGTCTTATTGAATCTTAAATTAATTTTCATCTTCTAAAGTTAAACTAATTTGCGATAAAAAAAATAGTATAGTTGCTTTCATTTGTATTGGAGCTAATTTTAAGTTATCAACTACATCTTTGGTAAGGATTACTTTTTCTAAGCTGTAATAAATCAGCATGTAAACATTCTAAATTTTTGCATGTTTCATAAGTATGCCTAAAAGAACTTCGCTTAACGATATACGTGAATTATCGGATTTAAATGACTTAAAACTTATCGTAAAAGATAAGCGTGTGGCTAAAAGAGCGTGGGCAAAAAAAGAACGTAGAAATAGGCATTACGTGAAAGTTTTAATTAAAGCCCAGTTAAACAATTACGATTATGAAATGTAGTTGCGTAAGTTTGTAATCGCATGATTAAAATTGCTTTCGATCCCATATATGCTCATTCTTTGCCCGAGAACCATCGGTTTCCCATGCTGAAATACGAACTTATTCCACAGCAATTGATGCATGAAGGCACATGCAACATTGCACACTTCTTTAAGCCTGCCAGTTGCGAAAGTGATATTATTTTAGGTACTCACGATGCGATTTATTTCAATAAATTGATAATGCAACAATTAAGTCCCGCAGAACAGCGAAGGATTGGTTTTCCGCAATCACCGGAATTGATTAAACGAGAATTGATTATTACGCAAGGAACGATTGACATTGCATTGCATGCGCTGAAGTTTGGTGCCGCTTTAAATATCGCAGGTGGAACACACCATGCTTTTGCTGAACGAGGCGAGGGATTTTGTTTGCTTAATGATATGGCTATCGCATCCAACTATTTATTGAAAAATAAGTTATGTCACAGAATATTAATCGTTGACTTAGATGTGCACCAAGGAAATGGAACGGCAAAGTTGATGGAAAATAGGGCAGAGGTATTTACTTTTAGTATGCACGGAGGCACTAATTATCCATTTCACAAAGAAAAATCCGATCTCGATATTGAATTGGATAATGGCACAACGGGGGAAACTTACTTAGCCCTGCTATCAGCCTATTTACCCAAGTTAATTGAAGCATTTAACCCCGATTTTGCTTTTTACCTTGCAGGAGTTGATATTTTGAATACCGATAAATTTGGAAGACTTCAAGTAAGTCTCGAGGATTGTAAGAAGAGAGACGAATTTGTACTCACTACCCTAAAACATCATGCTATTCCAGTTGCTGTTGCCCTTGGAGGCGGATATTCTCCGGATATTAAAATAATCGTTGAAGCGCATTGCAATACTTTTCGCCTTGCAGTAGATTTATTTGATTAAAAGGTAAGTAGTACCTATTTAGTTGGCAAACACCATCGTCTTCCGCTCGATTTCTTTTCCGTCGATGAGTAGTGAATCGTAAAATTAATAATAAGGCAACGTGAGCGGCTGAATTTTTCCATTTGGTTACTATCTTTTCCTCTCGTTCTTCATCTGTTTTTGAATCCGGAAAACTACAGTTGATTTCTCCAATACAAATGAAGTTTTTATCAAATAGATAATTTACACTGTCAACAAACGTTTCGAATGTTTTTGAAAATTGGAGGGAATTCGTTGTGTATGATCCAAGAGTACCGCAGAGGTTTCGATCATGTAATTCAGCATTTGGCCGCTCGCTTTTTTAGCCTTTGGCTCCAAGGCGATAGGTATAATGCTGTAGGATGCTCGACATTCATTTATTTAATTAATAACACGCTGATTTAATATTTGTGCATGAAAAACAGATGAACTATCAGAATGAAGATTATAAGTTTCATGAAAGGTAGTTTGAAAAGAAAAAACGAAGAACTAGGAAGCTTTTTCAATGACAAATCTTGTGATTTTTTTAACCCGCGTTTCGTTTTCCATTAGCCAAAACCAGTTGACACTTTCGTGAGTAGATTTAGTACTTACCAACAATCCATAATCGAACCCTTGTTCCAAAATCTGTACTTTCATTACTCCATTACTTAATTGGCTCAGTTCAACCGGTAAGGTGCTTACCAAGTGGTTATCGACGTAATAAGATGAACTAAGTTCATTAATGTCAATTACATATTTTGTGTAGGTAGTATCTGTATCGAACACAAAATCGGGATATAATAGGGTGGAATCAATGCTGGTTTTTTTTAAACAAACCTGTTCAGTTCGTTCAAAAACATGGATAATTAATTTGTTTTGACCCAGTATTACAGTCATGGGCAACATAATAAGAAATGTTAAAAGGAATCGGTTCATATCTAGACGAATTCAATTTTTTGAAAACGTTACATAAAAGGTCAAATGGTCTTTTTACTCATGAATAATATTGTAGATGGGTGGGTTATATTAAATTTGAAGTAATAAATTTATGCAAGTGATGAAGTTGAAATTGCTTTATAAGAATCATTAAGTTGTTTAGCATGTATTCACCTTAAGAAAAGAGTGGAAATTAGAGAGACGTAAAACAAAGTGGAGTATAATGTTTTTAGCCCTTGAAATCATCGTAGGGTAGCTCTATACTATTACGCTGTTTTGTGGAGTCGGAGGGGTTTATCTCGACTCAGCAAAAGCCTTGATCGGAATAAACTTCTCACCCCTCATTAAATTTATTTAAAACAAAAAAAGGAAACATTTCTGCTTCCTTTTTTTAATTGTGGTCTCCACCGACCTATTCTCGAACCCCTTTTTGGAGGATTTGGAGATGTTAAATAATTTATTGAAATGAATTGTAGAAATTCATATATTTAGAAAATTATAAATTTTAGTCACTGCTAGAATCATTAAAAAGCTCCGTATGAAACG
>CAXNNF010000325.1:0-3004 GCA_964203455.1 Bacteroidia bacterium | reverse complement strand
TTTTTTCTGCGAACTCATCGAATTCAATAACGATTGAAGGGAAGATTTGCCAGTAGGTGAAAACGAACTCAAATCGATGCCCATTTTTTGCATTCGATTAACCATGATTCCTTCGCCAATTTTGAAAAAATCTTCTTCCGATTGGGTCTCCTGATTATGAATACAGAAAATTCCATCTTTTTCTGAAACATGATTACAAATTAAATCTAGAAGTTCTTTGGAAACTGAATAAGGTGCATGTGGATTGATGTTTCCGGAAAAATTACTCTTATTTTTAATAAGTTGATTGAGTAGATTTTCGCCAGTCGAGAAGATGGATTCTGCGTTTGTGGCATTTCGGCCATAAAGTTCAATGAATGTATGATAACGAATTGGGGATTTGTTTTTCGTTGCAAAGCTTGCAGATCCGTTCGAAATATCCCCAACTGCAACGATTCCATTTTTCCACATGGCGGCATCTGCTTCCTCAATGGCTTGTTTGATTGCTGATTCATCCGCATCGCGAACCAACATGAGTTCTTCTAAAAACCCATCTAATCCTGTATGCTCCTTGACTGCATTTTGCAGATGAGAAAGTTCCAAATGACAATGCGCATTGATTAATCCCGGGATAAGCCAACCTTCATGAATTTCGGCAGCACTTAAATCATACGCTTCATCGCCAGGTTTTAAAATATCAATCACCTTGGCATCATCGGTCAAACGAAGGATTCCATTTATTACAGGAGCTGAAGTAACGGGGAAAATGCAATCGGCAGAAATTTGTCGCATCCAACAAAAGTACACGAGCTTGGTAAATAATCGATAAGCCAACTGCTTGTTATATCTTTGCGAATATGCAAGAAACTCGAAAAGATATTCGAACATTGTCATTTAACGATTTGGAAACTTGGTTTTCTGAACAAAAGCAACCCAAATTTCGATCGAAGCAGGTTTTTGAGTGGTTATGGAAAAAGTCGGCGCATTCGTTTGACGAAATGACAAACCTCAGTAAAGAACTTCGTGGCCAATTGGAATCGAACTTTTTTATTCATGGAATTGAAGTTGCGAGTTCACAGAAAAGTTCGGATAGGACTATAAAAACAGCATTCAAATTACACGATGGACCAGTTGTGGAGGGCGTATTGATTCCCACAAAAACACGAATGACTGCTTGCATCTCCTCACAAATTGGATGCAGTTTAACATGTAAATTTTGTGCGACTGGGAAGCTCAAATTACTGAGAAATTTGGAGGCCGGTGAGATTTACGATCAGGTAGTTGCGATTCGGAAACAGAGTGAAGAAAACTACAATATTCCACTTTCAAACATTGTGTATATGGGCATGGGAGAACCTTTGCTCAATTATAAAAATGTGTTGGAGAGCATCGAAAAAATTACTTCTCCAGAAGGTTTGGGCATGTCACCACAACGCATAACTGTATCGACGGCGGGCATTTCGAAAATGATAAAAAAGTTGGGAGATGATGGCGTAAAATTCAATTTGGCTTTGTCGCTTCATGCCGCTAACGATGAAAAACGCAG
Source organism: Bacteroidia bacterium (assembly GCA_964203455.1). Lineage (GTDB taxonomy): Bacteria > Bacteroidota > Bacteroidia > M30B66 > M30B66 > CALQRR01. Next base: position 1,479 of record CAXNNF010000325.1, on the reverse strand, counting down.
TAAAATAATGCCCATTAATGATTCCAATTCTCTGCAAGCATTGATTGATGCATTGACCTATTTCAATGAGAAAACCGGAACTCGTCCAACATTGGAGTATATTATATTTAAGGATTTCAATGATTCAATTGACGATGCAAGGGAGTTAGCTGCATTTGTAAAACAGGTTCCATCGAAAGTAAATATCATAGAATACAATCCAATTGATGATGGTGAATTTCAACGAGCTAGCGATGAACAATTGATCCGATTTACTTTTTTTCTTGAACAAAAAGGGGTGATTGTAAATGTTCGAAGAAGTCGTGGAAGAGATATTGATGCCGCCTGTGGTCAACTTGCAAATAAAAATGCTTCTGCAGGAAATGTTCAGAAGAAGCTAAGTGCATGAGGTTAATTGTTTGCATTTCCTTTTTTGTTTGCGTCATCTCGCTTTCGGCACAACAAAGTAAGCAAGGGGAATTGTATACTTATGAAAAGGATTTCTATCCGATTTGCATGCCGGGGTTTTATAAAAATACATGTGTTTTGGTTCGAGCTAATGCAGATGAACGTGAACAAATTATTCAAGACATTCACATAGAATTATTCGATACAACGAGTCTCAAACAAACACATTCATGGCCAATAAACGGGTTATTTGAAAGAAGACAAGATTTTTATCCTGAAGACATTCGCATTTGGAATGGTCAACTTTGTGTATTTGGATCTTCCTTCGATAAGCAGAATAAATCGAACACCTTAAGTTATTTAACCATCGACAGTTTAGGTAAGATTGAAAAGAAAATCCAACTCCAAACTACCGAAACCAATCATTTCGAAATAAATAAAAAACGATTTCATATTATTGGCGATAGCAAGAAGGATTTTTTAGCTGTTGTTAGTTTAAATGAAACCATAGAAAGTAAAACACAGAGACTTAACCTAAACGTTTTTGATCGAAACTTCCACGAGATTAAAAAACTAAGTGTCCAAATTCCATTTCAAGCAGAAAATCCTGAAATGGAGGATGCTTTACTTGATGAATATGGGAATGTACATTTGCTTTTAAGAGGAAATAAATTGAACGACTCGCTGGATGTTGTGTATTCCGTTTTTGCTTTTCCAGTGATGAATGATGAAGTTTTAGAATACCAATTGGATATTCCTGGGAAAATAGTTTCGAGTTTAAAAATGAGTCTTGGCAAAGGCGAGAAATTGCTTATTTCAGGACTCCTGCGTGATGAATTTCAAAAGAAAAATCAAATTTCGAGCGTTTTCTTTTTGCGGATAAATCGTGAAAAAGGGACTATCGAAAACAAAGGAATTCACCGAATTGATAGTGATTTTAAGTCGCGTTTCATCGGGGAAGAAAGGCAAGTTGGAATAGACGAATTCTCAGGGTATAAAACACAGCGAATTATTTCAAATGGGAAAGATGGGATTTTACTTATTGCTGAGAAAATTAGTACTGAAGAAGTCTGTGAAACAGATTATCGCACA
>CAXNNF010000324.1:0-3004 GCA_964203455.1 Bacteroidia bacterium | reverse complement strand
TGGCACAAAGGCGAAGTTCATTGCAACGGGGAAACACCAATTTGATCTTTACATAAGCAAACCTGAATTGGGCAATGTTCTGACGTTAAAGAAGCATGAGTGAGTTATTAATGCTACTAAATTTGATTCTGTCTTTCAAATTCTAATTGGAAAAATTAAACCCTCTCATTTCCCAAAATTTCCATCCTTCCCTATTGGGCAATTTTTACCTTTGCAGCATGTATTACAAAAACATCCTCGAAACCATTGGAAACACACCGATGGTTCAGCTTAACCGCATTACCAAAGACATTAAGGCAACTGTTTTAGCCAAGGTGGAGACAACAAATCCCGGAAATTCCATCAAAGACCGTATGGCGCTCAAAATGATTGAAGATGCCGAAAAAGACGGACGTCTAAAACCCGGAGGAACCATCATTGAAGGAACCAGCGGGAATACCGGAATGGGTCTTGCCATTGCTGCGGTTATTAAAGGATACAAATGCATTTTCACCACCACCGATAAACAATCGAAAGAAAAGGTAGACGCGCTTCGTGCTTTTGGTGCCGACGTTATTGTGTGTCCAACCAATGTGGAACCGGAAGATCCAAGTTCGTATTATTCAGTTTCGAGCCGTTTGATTGCCGAAGTGCCCAATTCTTGGAAACCTAATCAGTACGACAACCTCAGCAACTCACAAGCGCATTACGAACAAACCGGTCCCGAAATTTGGGAGCAAACCGAAGGTAAAATCACGCATTTGGTGGTGGGTGTTGGAACAGGCGGAACCATTTGCGGAACAGGTCGCTACCTGAAAGAGAAAAATCCGAACATCAAAATTCTCGGAATCGACACCTACGGATCGGTGTTTAAAAAGTACAAGGAAACCGGCATTTTCGATAAAAACGAAATTTACCCATACATCACCGAAGGCATTGGCGAAGACTTTCTTCCACAAAACGTCGATTTCAATATAATCGACCACTTTGAAAAAGTAACCGATAAAGATGCTGCAATAATGACACGTCGCATTCCGCGTGAAGAAGGCATTTTTGCTGGAAACTCAGCGGGTTCGGCTATGGCAGGTTTGATACAAATGAAGGATATGTTTAAGGAAGGCGATGTGGTTGTGGTGATTTTCCACGATCACGGTACGCGCTACTTAGGCAAAATGTTCAACGACGATTGGATGCGCGACCGCGGTTTCTTGGAAGAAAAATCTCCCAAGGCCATCAATTTAATTGAACGCCACAAACATTTGAAACTAGTTACTGTGGATGCGGAAGACTCCGTTGCAGAAGCATTTGCAATCATGCGCAAGTTTGATGTATCGCAAATTCCAGTAAAATCAGAGAACGACTTTGTGGGATCTTTGAGCGATAGTCATTTGTATGCACTCATTTGCGATAACCCGGAATTGAAGCAATCGAAGGTGAAAGAAGTGATGCAGAAATCCTTCCCATTTGTGAATCCGCAAGCCAAACTCGAAGAAGTTTCGAAACAAATTAACCGCGAAAACGAAGCGGTATTGGTGCGCGACATGCTGGGTTCGGTTCACATCATTACCAAGTACGACATTATCGAAGCCTTGGGTTAATCTTCTTTCGGTGGATTGGCTTTGGGATTTTCTGGACTTTTGGCGAATACTAAAATAAGAGGCCAATGATGTGACCAACTTTTGGGATTCAAGTGTTTTTGTCATTTACAAAATCTCTTGAAAATACGTAATAATTATGTCTCAGAAATTAGACTAAAACCGAGAGTTATTGGGTTCATCCAACTTTATAAATTTGACAAAATGCAATATTGGTGAACGAAAAAAATGTTTTAATGAAGATTAAATTTCATTTTTCAAAACATTGCATCTTCCTCCTTTTTCAATTATAAATATTTGTAGATTTGGGCGCAAAATTCGGGCGAAACTGTTAAACATAATCCCTCGCGAAATGTTAGACGTTAGCTTTAAAAAATCTTTATGAACGGAACAAACGAATACATTCCTCTGCTGATACAAATGGTGTTTGCCGCAGGATTTGTGATTATGGTGCTCGTTATTACCCATTTAATTGGGCCTAAACGGAATGGAGATAAAAAACTGGAAAGTTTTGAGTGCGGTATTGAATCAAAAGGAAATGCACGTTTGCCTTTTTCCATTAAGTATTTTTTAACAGCAATTCTCTTCGTATTATTCGACGTAGAAGTTATTTTCTTTTATCCCTGGGCCACAAATTTTCGTGAGTTTGGGGTTGACGGTTTCATTAGCATGCTCATTTTTGTTGCGTTTTTTCTTTTGGGATTCTTATATCTCAAAAAGAAAGATGCTTTTAAATGGGAATAAACATCAATAAAATTGCACTATGAGTGATTTGAAGATGGTGGAAGCACCTGCAGGTGTTGAAGGACAAGGTTTCTTCGCCACTAGCCTTGATACAGTGATTGGATTGGCGCGTGCTAATTCTATTTGGCCATTGCCTTTTGCAACTTCATGCTGCGGCATTGAGTTCATGGCAACGATGGGTTCGAACTACGACTTAGCGCGTTTTGGATCGGAGCGTTTGAGCTTCTCGCCTCGGCAAGCCGATTTGTTAATGGTGATGGGAACCATTGCGAAAAAGATGGCTCCCGTATTGAAGCACGTGTACGAGCAAATGGCAGAACCACGTTGGGTAATTTCCGTTGGAGCATGCGCTTCGAGCGGTGGCATTTTCGATACATACAGCGTGTTACAAGGAATCGACCGCATTATTCCGGTGGATGTATATGTACCAGGTTGCCCTCCTCGTCCAGAACAAATCATTGATGGTGTTATGAAAATACAAGAGTTGGTGAAGAACGAAAGCCTTCGTCGCCGCAACCAACCCGAATACAAAGCATTGCTTGCATCTTACGGAATCGAATAACATGGCACTTACACAAGAAATAACCCTCGCCCGTTTGCAGGATCATTTTGGTGATGCGATTCTAAGTCACGATGCACCTTATGGTTTTTTGACAATCGAAATTCCTGCAGATCGAAATCTAGAC
>CAXNNF010000323.1:0-3005 GCA_964203455.1 Bacteroidia bacterium | reverse complement strand
TTATAATAAAGCCTTTCAGTTATCCATGAAGTCAGGATTAACTGAACTATCGAAAGCTCAAAATGAGTGTGATTGTTCTTTATCGTCCGAATCGCTTGCCTTTAACTTTAAATTCCCTTGGGGCAACGATACCCTTGGAATTAATGGACGCTATCAACGACCAAAGGGTGGAAATTATTCTCGTTTTTACAATTTTTTCCGTTACAATCAATTAGAGAGTAGGGGAATTCCCATCGACATAACCTATTTTACTGGAATGCTTTCTCGAAAAGTATTGGTGAAATTGGGCATGAAGAAAATTTAGTTTCACATTCAAAGCTCATCTGCTTAACTAAAGATATTAGTATGAAAAAAATCTACACGAAAATTATTCTGGTTCTCTCTATTTTAGTTTCAAATGGAATTGCTAAAGCACAGACCATTAGCGATGTGCCTCCTGCGGGAATCATCCGAACAGCTGCCGAATGGGAAGAAATTCAAGCATTGGTTGTAACTTGGACAAGCTACAAGCCATTATTAGCAGAGATTATTCGTTATGCTCAAGAAGAATGTAAAGTGATTGTTCATTGTACAAATGCAGCTACTACGCAAAACGAATTAACTGCAACATACGGTGTTCCAATTGGGCCCAATATCATTTTCAAAGTACAGCCATATAATACTTTGTGGATTCGTGATTATGGTGCAAATACAGCTTACATAAACGATGTAGATTCCTTGTTTTTGGTCGATTGGAAATATAATCGTCCTACGCGTGTAAAAGACGATACCATTCCCCGCGGATATGCTCGTGCGTTGAATCTCAATCTTGTTCAAACAATTACAAATCCCAATCAGTTAATACATACTGGAGGGAATTTTATGTGCGATGGACAAGGAACCGCATTTTCATCGAATTTGGTTTTGGATGAAAATCCAACACAGAATGAAACTCAGATAAATGCTACCATGCTCAATTACATGGGCATTGATCGGTACATCAAAATGCAAATATTGCCTTACGATGGTATTCATCACATCGACATGCACATGAAATTGCTCGATGAAGAAACTTTGTTAATTGGTCAATATCCACAAGGTATTTCGGACGGGCCGCAAATTGAAGCCAACATGTTGTATGTGTTGGATAATTTCAATTCAACATTCGATTCACCCTATAAAATTGTTCGTGTAGTTCAACCTCCCGACGATTTGAATCGCTATCCTAGTCAGAATGGCGATTATAGAACTTATGCCAATGCAGTTTTCGTAAACAAAACGGTTCTATTGCCATTTTACGAAGAACGATATGATACCACAGCACTTCGTGTTTGGAGAGAAAGTTTACCAGGTTATCGTGTAATTGGATTAGACTGTAATGATATTATTGCAGCAAGTGGAGCCATACATTGCATTACCCAGAGTGTTGGAGTGAACGATCCTTTGCTTATTACGCATCAGGCATTGAACAACACCTACGATACCCAAAATCCCTATCTGGTTTCTTCAATAATTCAGCACCGAAGCGGAATTCAACAAGCCAAAGTGTATTATACAATCGATACAACACAAGCATACAATGAGTTACCGATGACATTAATGAATAGTGCAACCAATCAATGGGAAGCATCTATTCCACCACAATTAGCAGGTTCAACAATCTTTTATTACATACAAGCATTTTCGGAAAGTGGAAAAATTCAGGTTAGACCCATAGTAGCTCCCGAAGGATGGTGGAAATTTCTAGTCTTGGATTCAAGTCAAGTGACCTCATTTCAGAACGTGCTTTTGGATGAACTTTTTCATGTTGAGGCATTCCCTAATCCATCCAAGGGAATTACTTGTATTCCTGTAAATAGTTCGATTCCATTAACATACACACTCAGTATCTTAAATGCTCAGGGGCAATTAATAACACGTTTCGATAAAGCAGAAAAAAAATCGGGTGAGAAGCGCGAATACGTAAATACTCAAACGTGGGATTCGGGTGTTTACTTTATTAGGTTAGAAACAAAGTACGGAAGTCGGATTCAGAAATTGATTGTTAGATAATAAATAAGAATTGTCAATTATGAATTACGGATTACGAATGATTAATTACAAATAATCGATGTTTCGTTTTTCATCAATAAAAAATTGATAAAAAATTTAGATTGTATAATCAGAATGATTTACTACTTTTGCCATCCAAATTTTAAACAATTCGCCCATGCTAAAACAGTATGAAACCGTTTTCATTATGACTCCCGTTTTGTCTGATGATCAGATGAAGGAAGCGGTCGGCAAGTTTAAAGCCATGCTTGCAGATAACGGCGCAAATCTAGTTCACGAAGAGAACTGGGGACTGCGCAAATTGGCTTACCCGATTCAAAAGAAGACAACGGGCTTCTATTATCTACTCGAATACCAAGCGCCTGGCGACCTGGTTGCGAAAATCGAAGTGGCATTTAAGCGCGATGAGCGCATGCTTCGATTCCTCACAATTGTGCTCGACAAAAATTCGCTTGCATACAACGAGAAGAAACGTACTAAAGGATTTGCTAAATCCGCAGTAAAAACAGAAGCTTAATCACTAAAAACTTTTGAACGATGTCAACACAATCAGAAATTCGTTATCTAACACCACCCACGGTGGATGTGAAGAAAAAAAAGTACTGCCGTTTTAAGAAAACCGGAATCAAGTACATCGATTACAAAGACGCAGACTTCTTGTTGAAGTTTGTAAATGAGCAAGGAAAAATTCTTCCTCGCCGTATTACAGGTACTTCATTGAAGTATCAGCGTAAAGTATCTCAGGCAATTAAGCGTGCTCGTCACCTTTCCCTGATGCCATATGTTGCAGACATGATGAAATAAGGAGGAAACCATGGAAATCATTCTAACTCAAGACGTAAATAACCTTGGTCACAAGGACGAAATTGTTAAGGTAAAAAACGGTTATGGCCGTAACTACCTAATTCCACAAGGAATGGGACAATTAGCAACGGAAAGCAATCGTAAAGTGCTAGCAGAGACTCTTCGTCAAC
>CAXNNF010000322.1:0-3007 GCA_964203455.1 Bacteroidia bacterium | reverse complement strand
GTCGCTAAATTCATTGTGCAAACTCACTTCCCGAATACGAGCAACAAATAAGTCGCCTGATAAAATTCTTGGATGTGTGGATACATCATATAAATGGCTCGCAATTGTTTGAGATGCTTCGATGAAATTACCCTCTTCACTGAAAAGTTCTTTCACCGCATCATGGACAATATTTCCATTGGTTGAAAAATGGTAAAACGCTTCGGGTTTAAACGCTCGCATCAAATAATGCAAAATAGTTTCTTGATTATCGTCTGGAATTTCTAATAAACTTTCGGAAAGCGTGAGTGGTTCGTCGTTCGAAGGGTTGCCCACAAAGTGAACAGCTGTTTGATACAGGGATGCGTTGTTATATTGAATCATGTTGCGAATATAAGAAATCTCGGTGCTTATAATAATTGATTTGTATGTTTGTATCAACTATGATACGCTATAATCCCAAGGACTGGTTTACGTTTATTTTTCGATTCCATAAAGCCGATACATTTCGAACGCTTTCACCACTTATCTTACTGATTAGCTTGTACTCTGGGTGTATTGCTTGGCTAGAACTTGATTTTTTCCATATTGATAAGGACAGTCATATAAGAAATGTGTCAATTATTCACTCTACGCTTGGGTTGGTGATTTCCTTATTGCTTGTTTTCAGAACCAATACGGCTTACGAACGATGGTGGGAAGGACGCAAAATGTGGGGGAGTTTGGTTAACTCAAGTAGGAATTTATCATTTAAATTGTCAATACTCCTCCCAAACGAAACAGTTTTTTTTAACACCATGATTTCGAATTATGCCTTTGCCCTTAAAAACCATTTAAGAGATCAATTAATATTAACTGATTTAGAGGAATGTCAGGGATTCAATCGTTCGGATTTGCAAACAGATAAACACATACCCAATCAAATATACCGGATGATTTTGAGTCGAATTTTGGAACATGAAAAAAAAGGTGTTTTAAAACCAGAACATACTCTTTTGATAAATACTGAAATGGTCAATTTCACAGATGTATTGGGAGCATGTGAACGGATTCGAAAAACCCCAATCCCTTTTTCATATAGTGTTTTTTTGAAGAAATTTACTTTTTTATACGTGATGACTTTTCCCATTGGATTTGTATTTTCTTTAGGATATTTAGTCATGCCAGTTGTTGGGATTATATTTTATGTTTTAGCAAGTTTGGAACTAATCGCAGAAGAAATAGAAGATCCATTTGGTAATGATGCCAATGATTTACCAACTGATGAAATTTCGAGAGTGATTCGAAATTCAATTCATGAATAATGGCGATAATTGTGAATAGTTAATCCGAAAAACAAAGCAGTTTATTTCATGTTTGATTATAGATTTGGTTCTAATGGATAGAAAAGATTTTATAAAACGAGGATTTTTGGGTACGGCAATGTTTGGCGCAACTGGAGCTATGTCTTCAGTTTTGAAAAATGATATTGAAGAACTAAAAGAACTTGAACTCATTGGATTTAATCATATTCCCACAACAGATTCTAAAATCATGGCAAATACCGTATTACACAAAGCTGAAACGCGAGGGGAAGCAAAACATGGTTGGCTCAACTCTCACCATACATTCAGTTTCGCAAATTATTACAATCCTGATCGGATGCACTTTGGTGTTTTGCGTGTGTTGAATGATGATATTGTAGATGAAGGAATGGGCTTTGGAACACATCCTCACGACAATATGGAAATTATCAGTATTCCGCTTGATGGTGATTTAGAACATAAAGACAGTATGGGCAATTTGGCCATTATCAAGAATGGGGATATTCAGGTGTTAAGCGCAGGTACTGGAATTACACACAGCGAATACAATAAGAATAAGGATAAAAAAGTGAAGTTTCTTCAGATTTGGGTGTTCCCAAACAAAAGAAATGTAACACCCCGTTACGATCAGATTACCTTAAATACAGCCGACAGACATAACAAGCTTCAGCAAATTTTATCTCCCAATTCTCACGATAGTGGAGTATGGATCCATCAAAATGCCTGGTTTCATATGGGTAAATTTGATAAAGATGTTTCGCTTGAATATACATTAAAAGATAAGGCAAATGGTGTTTATGCCTTTGTGTTGAAAGGCGATTTCACTGTAAATAATAATCTACTCAACAACCGTGATGGTCTAGGAATTTGGGATGTTGATTCACTAAATATCACAGCAAATTCTGCCAATGCCGAAATATTATTGATGGAAGTTCCTATGAATGTGTAGCATCTTCTTTAATGAATAATTTTTCAACGCAGTTAAATTAACTCCTATATTTGAATTGCAGTTTTTTCATACGTTACTTATATTGTTAACATAAATGAATTGCAACATTGTTCATTCACAATTGCAAATTTGCCTTAATGCGCGAAATACATTATTCAACCCTCATAATGGAATACGATAATTTGGAGGAATTACCAGAACCCGATCAACAACTTTTGAAAGTAGCTTTGGATGCAAGTTTCAAAGCATACGCTCCTTATTCGCATTTTTATGTTGGTGCTGCAGTTTTGCTTGACGATGGTACAATTGTATTGGGAAATAATCAAGAAAATTCGGCCTATCCCTCCGGACTATGTGCCGAAAGAACTGCTTTGTTTGCAGCAGGTGCAAATTATCCAGGTAAACGTGTTATGAAACTTGCCATTGCTGCACATTCAGATGACTTTACAGTAGATTCTCCAATATACCCTTGTGGCTCTTGCAGACAAGTTATGTCGGAGTTTGAACAAATCAGTAAACATCCCATGGAAATATTTATGATGGGCTCAAAAGGAGCTGTTCATGTTGTTAACGGATTGATAAATATTCTGCCAGTTGCTTTCGATGCAGATAAGTTAAAGCGAAAATAATCGATTATTCCGCAAAAAATAGTGCGAAATGGTTCTTTTATTATAAATTTGTCCTCGTAATTATTAAATAGAAATGGCAAAGCCTAAATTCAAGAAAGAGCAATACCTTAAATGGTATGAAGAAATGCTGTTATGGCGCAGATTTG
>CAXNNF010000321.1:0-3015 GCA_964203455.1 Bacteroidia bacterium | reverse complement strand
CAACGCTTTCTGTTAAAACAGCAATCACATCAATTATGGAAATAAACCATTTTTCTTTATTCGAATCCCAAATGCTTCTTACTTCACTATTTTCAAAAATCTTTAAATCATTCAGCTTTACCATAATCGATAATTATATCCTAAAAATCATAAATAAAAATATGAATTTAATTTACAAAGATTTTTAGTTTAATTTGAAAATAAATCCCCTCAATTCCCTATCATCTTCTAACAGCATTAATTGAATATACCATCGGAATTTTGTCGTCTAAATGTTCTATTCGATATTTTTTCGGTTCAAATTCAATGGTCTTGTTGAAACAATTGTAAGGTGAGTAATCATACTCGTCTAACGATTTTATTTCAAGTCCATGTTTAATCAAACTATTGAGGACTTCGCTTAATCCGTGATTCCACATAACATAGGACTGGGTAATATCAGCACTTTTGTCTGCGTAGGTTCCTGTTTCCGATTCTAAAATTGCACCTGAATTAAAATATCTATAATCTATTTTCTCAAAGTTATCGTCAAACATCCACACAACGGGATGAAACTCTACAAATACAAATTGGCCATTGGGTTTCAGAAAATGGGAAACGATTTCAGCCCATTTGTTTATGTCGGGTAACCAACCAATCGTTCCGTAACTTGTAAAAACAATATCGAATTTTTCATTTAGATGGTTTGGCAAATCGTATATATCGCAACAAATAAACTTGGTATTCGATTGAGTTTTTTCGGCAATTTTCATTGCAGTTTCAACAGCTTTGTATGATAAATCAATACCTGTAACGATAGCACCCAATCTGCTCAAGGAAATGGAGTCTTGACCAAAATGGCATTGCAAATGAAGAATTGTTTTTCCTCTGATATCGCCAAGCAATGCTAATTCAATTTCATTTAAGGATGTTTTTCCATTCAGAAATCCCTCAAGGTCGTAAAACTCCGATTTTAGGTGTGCATCAATTCTGTTGTTCCAAGAATTTCGGTTTATTTCAATGTAATCTAGTTCATCGTTCATTTTACTTAAGCTCGGTTTTCAAAAAGGTCATTCGAAATGCTCGTTGGTCATCGAATCCTGCAGAGGTTTGAACCGCTTTTCTAAGTCATTAATATACGCAGCATAACGCTCTTCTTTATTGTTCGATTGGTTTTGATTGAGTTGCGTCGATTGCTTCTCCGGAAATGTTTCAATATGGATCGTTTGTGTTGGGAAGGCAAAACGAACTCCCACAACATCCGCCAGTCGAATGGTTTCCATGATAATCTCGTGTCGAGCTTTTAATTCTTCCGTCCAGGTTGTTGAGCTAAAAAACACATTAAATAATATACTAATCGAACTTGTTGAAAGTTCATTTACATGAATCTCATTTTCTTCATTACGCGTTTGTGGATGCATTTCAACAATTTTTCTTAATCCTTCCACGTATAGTTCGATTCGGTCGACTGGTGTATCGTATGCGAGATTGATAAATGTTTTGTATCGTCTAAATTGTCGCATTCCCAGATTATCGACCACCATATCCACCAGTTTACCGTTGGGAACAGAGATGAGTGAATTGGCTCCTGTACGAATGCGTGTAGAGCGGAATCCTACTTCTTCGATGGTTCCAGTAAAACCATCGGCCGAGACAAGATCACCAATTTGAAAGGGTTTATCAACAAAAATCATCAATGAACCAAACATGTTTTTGATAGTATCCTGAGCTGCGAGTGCAAAGGCCAAACCTCCAATGGAAACCCCTGCAATGAGAGCCGTTAGATTGAAATCGAGATTGTTTAAAACGGCTACAATACCAAATATCACCACCAAGACCTTGGCCGATTTTTGAAACAAAGGGACCAATTGATCATCGAGCGTTGTCTCGGTTAGCTCTGAACGTCGTTTTAAAATCAGCGTAAAAACATTCACCAATCGATATAATGCGATTGTCAGGAAAATGGGCAAAACAATATCGAATGCTAATACAATATAATACGCATAATTACTTGGAAATAATAAATTAGGAAACAGGCGATGCATTATTTTAACCAAGACAAAATAACTCATTGGAATAGCCATGTTATGAATAGCTTCTCGGAACTCCAATGACACTTTCGTTTTTTGAATGAGTCGTCTAACAAAACGTTCAATCAATACAATAAATATTTTATGAAGAATGAAACCTATTATTATTAAGAATAATACGCCTAAATATTGCCAAGCTTTTAATCCCAAAAAACTCTTTTCGCTCATACCCGGAATCAAATTCATGAGCACTTCTGTTCCTAAAGGAAAAATGGAATGGTGAATTTCAGGAATTACAAGTAATGTATGAACGGAATATTGCCATTTACCATTTTTACGAATTAGGTAGATATCCGAAAATCCTCTTTGGGGTATATACTCTTGCTTTTGCCCTAAAGTATCAATGTATTCGGGATTGGATGGCATTTTGGCAAAATTGGGTTTATACCCACGACTGTCAAAAATCTGTTTCAACTGAATTGCCAATTGTTGATTCTGTTTACTTGAATTCCCAAATACTTCGGCAGCTTTTGCTGGCTGAAAATGATCATCTTGCAAATAATAAAAGTGCTTAAACACCGCACTCTGAGGAGATTTTTGATCGAGTGGATATTCCTGCGCAACAAGCCCAAAAGTTTGAATCAAACATAAAATCACTGAAATGTTCCTGAATCGAATTAGCGTTTTAAACACAGTCATACAAACAAAAATTAACAGGGCGAATTTACCGAATTATCAATGTTTAATATTGAATATTTGAAAACTTCTTCGGGCATTTGCTTCATGCATTGTTTACTTTTGCAAGATGTCCAAATTCCTCGAAAGTACACGTTCCGTTTTATCCAAACCGAAATCTTGGTTGGTTATTTATGGTTTACTTGGACTACTTTCGGCCATTCATTTAATCTTATCATCGCAGATTTCTCCTAAAATTGGCTGGCCAACTCACTACAACAATTACCTGATTTTCAAAACTTCGTTCAGGCATTTAGTCGAAAACAAAGAC
>CAXNNF010000320.1:0-3016 GCA_964203455.1 Bacteroidia bacterium | reverse complement strand
GGTTGAGGATTTTCTTTCTCCTGGCGCGTGAGGCAACGTGGTTGACTGAACGTGGCATGGTTTAGATAGTGTTGTGATGAACAGCGTTATTCGGTTAGAATATACTTAATACTGGGCATCTGGTTAATAAAAAAATTGATTGTTACTTTCCAATTACAAGCATTCGTTTAACGAGACCTTCATCAGCCTTACAAACCAAGCCAGAATGTCCTAAACGACGCTTCTGATCTTTGGATTTTTTGGTGAGAATGTGCCGCATAAACGCGTGTTTGCGCTTGATTTTTCCTGTAGCCGTAAGCTTAAAACGCTTTTTGGCACTGGAATTTGTTTTCATTTTCGGCATTGTGATAGATATTAGTGATTACTTATTTTTTCTTTTTAGGTGATATATATACGATCATCCGCTTTCCTTCTAATTCAGGCATGCTTTCCGCTTTTCCAAATTCTTCAAGTTCCGCAGCAAACTTCAATAAAAGAATTTCTCCTTTTTCTTTGAAGAGGATCGAACGTCCTTTGAAAAAAACAAAAGCTTTCACTTTTGATCCTTCCTGAAGGAATTTACGTGCATGATTCAATTTGAAATTGAAATCGTGCTCATCTGTATTCGGTCCGAAACGAACTTCTTTCACCACAATTTTTGTGGCTTTGGCTTTCATTTCTTTTTGCTTCTTCTTTTGTTCGTATAGGAATTTCTTATAATCGATAACTCTACAAACGGGAGGGTCGGCATTGGGAACAATCTCCACAAGATCCATTTCAAGATCACGCGCAATTCGCAAAGCTTCTTCAAATGTGTGAACAGCAGGCTCAATATCATCTCCTACAAGACGAACATTGGTTAAACCAACAATGCGATTGTTGATTCTGTGTGCTTCTTCTTTCTTTTGCGGTCCCCGGTTAAACGGCCGTGGAGAGCGCGGTGGCATTGCTATAGCTTGGGTCCTCCCTTCAATTGTTTGTATATGTTGTTTGCATCTCGACTTCCGTGTTTACTAGTTTGGCAAATGCTTCTAAACTCATCGAGCCTAAATCGCCTTCGCCATGCCTACGAACAGAAACGGAATTAGTTTCCTCTTCCTTTTCACCAACAACAAGCATGAAGGGAGTTTTCATGATTTCAGCATCCCTAATCTTCTTGCCGGCTCGTTCATCACGGTCGTCAATTGCGGCGCGAATATCGTAATTTTTAAGCAGTTGTAAAACTTTTTTTCCGTACTCGTTGTACTTTTCTGAAATTGGTAGTATTACCGCTTGTTCTGGAGTGAGCCAAAGTGGGAATTTTCCTGCGCAATGTTCAATTAGAACAGCAACAAAACGTTCCAAAGAGCCAAAAGGTGCACGGTGAATCATTACAGGACGATGTTTTGCATTATCGGCACCCATATATTCCAATTGAAAACGCTCAGGTAAATTATAATCAACCTGAATGGTTCCCAATTGCCACTTACGACCAATGGCATCTTTCACCATGAAATCGAGTTTAGGTCCGTAAAACGCTGCTTCACCTAATTCAACCACTGTCTTCAATCCTTTTTCTGCAGCAGCTTCAATGATAGCCGTTTCGGCACGCTCCCAATTTTCATCGCTTCCAATATATTTGGTTTTGTTTTCCGGATCGCGCAATGAAATTTGAGCCGTAAAATCTTTGAAATCAAGTGCGTTGAAAATCATGAACACCAAATCAATCACTTTCAAAAACTCTTCTTTCACCTGATCGGGGCGACAAAAAATATGTGCATCGTCTTGCGTAAATCCGCGAACGCGAGTCAATCCATGAAGTTCTCCACTTTGTTCGTAACGGTAAACGGTTCCAAATTCAGCTAAACGAATTGGAAGGTCTTTGTATGAATGTGGTTTGTTTTTATAAATCTCGCAATGGTGCGGACAATTCATCGGCTTGAGGAAAAACTCTTCACCTTCGGCAGGTGTTTTAATGGGTTGAAAGGAATCGGCCCCGTACTTTTCATAGTGACCCGATGTTACATACAAATCCTTATGAGCAATATGCGGTGTTGTTACTTGCACGTATCCAGTTGCTGCTTGAGCACGTTTTAAAAAATCAACCAAACGCTCACGCAATGCGGTTCCTTTTGGAAGCCACATTGGAAGTCCTTGTCCCACTTTTTCGGAAAACATGAAAAGCTCCAATTCTTTTCCCAGTTTGCGGTGGTCACGTTTGCGAGCTTCTTCCAATAAAACAAGATACTCTTCAAGTTCCGACGATTTCGTAAACGTGATACCGTATATACGAGTAAGCTGCTTATTTTTCTCGTCGCCTTTCCAATATGCTCCGGCAACATTCATCAGTTTTACAGCTTTAATAAAACCCGTATCTGGAATATGAGGCCCGCGGCATAAATCGGTGAAATTGCCCTGTTCGTATAGTGTTATAGTGCCATCTTCTAAATTCTCCAATAAATCGAGTTTGTATTCATCGCCTTTTTCAGTGAAATAGGAAATAGCATCGGCTTTACTAATGTCTTTTCGAACAAATGCACTTTTCTGCTTGGCCAATTCCTTCATCTTGGCTTCAACTGCAGGAAGATCTTCAACCGAAATAGAACGTCCTCCCAGATCAACATCGTAATAAAACCCATTTTCGATTGGAGGTCCAATTCCGAACTTAATTCCTGGATACAAAACTTCGAGTGCTTCAGCCATTAAATGCGCCGAACTGTGCCACATGGTTTTCTTTCCGTCATCGTCACTCCAAGTGAGAAGTTTCACTGAAGAATCTGAAGAAATAGAACGAGTAGAGTCCCAAATTTCGCCGTTCACGTTTGCAGCAAGAACATTTCGCGCAAGACCTTCGCTAATGCTTTTCGCAATATCGATGGCAGTTACACCACTTTCATATTGTCGAACTGAACCATCCGGAAGAGTAATATTGATCATAAAAATTATTTTCAGGGCTGCAAAGATAATCAGAAGGTCGTTTGTTTTTTGAAAAGTTTGTGTGCATGTTTGTATTTGTATCCTGAGGCATCCTGGGATTAAACCCCTGGTTACCCAGGTT
>CAXNNF010000319.1:0-3019 GCA_964203455.1 Bacteroidia bacterium | reverse complement strand
GGCTGTATTGTTACATCATCACCTGTAATTGTGCAAACAGGTAATTCTGTTGATATTCCAGTTTCCCCAAGTATTTCAGCCATTTGTGACAATGTTCCTGCTACGCTTTCAGCGGATGTTGGATTCTTCAATTATATCTGGAGTAATGGAGCCATAGGCCAAGAAATTACCGTTAGCTTACCAGGTTTTTACTCGGTTACAGGAACGGATGCTAACGGTTGCCCTGGCGCATCTGCATTAGTTGAAGTTATTCAAGCCCAGTTCCCTGTTGCTAACTTTACCTATGCTCAAACAAGTGGTTATGCTATTACTTTTGATAATAGCTCGCAAAATGGACTCGAGTACGAGTGGATTTTTGAAGGTTTAGGAACCTCACCATTAGCAAATCCTTCGTTCACATTTCCGGACAGTGGCCCCTACCAAATTACACTCATTGCAAGTAATCCTTGTAGCTCCGATACAATTACTAAAACGATTATTGTTACCTATGTCGGGATTCAAGATGTGGATGAATCATCACATTTTTCAGTAAGCCCCAATCCCTCATCCGACGATTTTATTATCGCTCAACACGGTACTTCTTCATCCATTAGCGGATTAACATTACGCGATATTTCAGGACGTGTTGTTTATCAAAATGCGCAAGAAATAAAAGCGCTTTCTAATTTCATTTTGCCTGCTAGCAATCTTCCTGCTGGTTTGTATTTTCTCCATTTCGAAACATTGAATGGAACAGTAAATATTCGAGTTTTGAAAAAATAATCGACCCTCAAATTAATTCGCTTATTTTTCAATAATTCAATTCTATTTATATACCTTTGTTGAGGTTATTGTAAAAAATAACCTATGCCAATTTTCTGTTTTTTGGTAGATTTACAGAATTCCATTGGTGGTTTGTGATAAAAGGGGCCTCGGCCCCTTTTTATTTTTCTGAGTTCATTGTAACTTTTGTTTTAAAAATGGGTATATGAGAATCCTTGTATTCCCTATTAAAAAACAGTTTTGAAGAATACCTACTTACAAATTCTTTTATTCATTTTTTTCCTTGCTAGTCACACCACTTACAGTCAAGTGGCTTGCGGATATGGTTTTTCGTATTCGTCCAATACTCCTTATCAAGTAGTTGCTTCAACAAGTCCAACAATAATTTTAGCCAGTGGATCAGCCCAACCAGCAAACATTAATCAACTTTCGGCTACTGACGAAGATATTTTCCCAAACCAATCACTCGGATTCTCATTTAATTTCAATGGTCATACATACACCCAATGTGGTGTTTCTACAAACGGATGGATTTGGTTCGGAAATACAAATCCGGTAAAAGCGGCGGGAATAGTAATTCCTTTCACCAACATTCTCGATAGTGAAGTGCCAATTGAAGGAATTGTTTCTGCACTCAATGGTGATTTGGAAGGACGATGGACTGCCGAACTCGCAACAATCAAAACACGAATTAATGGCGCCGCTCCAAACAGAATATTTGCAGTTGAATGGACCAATTTTAAAGCCCTAGACGATGACGAAGGAACAGGATATTGCGGTGAAAACAGGAATCGGTTCGACTTCCAAATCATTCTTGAGGAAAATGGAAGTCGTATATCATTCGCATACAATACCGCTCCTTATTGTTGGCAAGGTTACAATCAGTTGTTTCAAGTTGGACTAAGAGGAGAAACCCGAAGCGATGTTCATACCCGATTGATTACTGCAGGAAATGAAAGCTGGGCAAATTCTTCGCTCGGCCTTTCTAATTCAACAGCATTGTTAAAATCTTCGAATCAAATTACTCTTCCGGCTCAAAATGCCCGTTTCTCATTTTATCCAGCTTCGCCCGATGAGTTAACCTGGATTGGTAACGACAACAATTGGTTTAATCCTCAAAACTGGACTGGTCAGCACGTTCCCAATCGCTGCAATAACATCATAATTCCAAGTGGCAAATCGCATTACCCCGAATTGGATGGAAACGCAAGTGCTTCGTGTGGAAATATTTTCATTGATGAAGCAGCGAGCTTAACGATGAAAAGTACATACACCTCTTTTTTAACGTGTTTTGGAAACTTCGAAAACAATGGAGTAATTTCAAATAATACAAATTCATTTATTTCATTGGCAGGTGGAGCAAATAAACACATCGGTGGTTCGGGTTATTATTTGGATGCCGACTTCTTTATTACTGCACATTCAGAATACCAACTGCAACACGATTTGATTGTTCGAAATATTTCTATCAATGAGGGTTCTGAATTTAAATTGAATGATAAAATCTTAAATGTATTCTCCATCCGCCAGTTAGGACAAATCGATCAGGGAACTGGAGTTTTAATTATTGAAGGTGATGCTACCAACGTTCTATTAACTGATTCTACATTTATTGAGAATAACGGAACAACATTTTTTGGAAATGGCGAAGTTTGGTCGAATCCGATAAATCAAATCGTTCCATCATTAACCTATAATAACTTGTGGATTCGCACAAAGAAAAACTTCACCGTGCAGCTTGGAACCACATCCGATTTTTCTTGTAAAAACCTCTTCTTCTATAATCCAGGAGAACCAGGAGGAATAGCGTTTACGCAGAGAAACATAACCGTTACTGGCGATTTTAAGATAGGAATTGACAGTGTCCAAGGCACCGATTTGCAATTGAATCACAGCATTAACCGAATAGCAGGAAATGGAACTTTTGCGATGGGTAAAAATGATAAACTCACGATTGCTCATGCTTCAAGTGCGCAACAAACGGCCTTGTCGGGATTTTCGAATCCGAATTTTAAAGGACTTGTAAATTATACTGGAAATTCCCAACAAACATTTATAAAAGGGTCATATTCAAATGTTGATGTTCATGGAAATGCAACCCGTTTTATTCAAGGAAGAGTAAACCTTCGTGGAATTTTAAAACTTCATGAAGGCATTTTGCATACTCAAGATAGCTTGATTTTAAAATCGGATAGTTTGGGAACGGCGCTTATCTCTGGAAGTGGATCAGGAAGCATTCAAGGTGAATTAACGGCAG
>CAXNNF010000318.1:0-3022 GCA_964203455.1 Bacteroidia bacterium | reverse complement strand
AGCAACAGCAACTAATGCACGAATTCCAGGAGCCGTTATCCCATCATCGTTGCAAACCAAAATCAGTTTATCGTGAGCCATTGTGCAGAATTTTGTTGCGAAAATAGGGAATTCGACTTGAGGATTTTCAATTAGTAGGGCTTCAATGAAATTATTTTCAATTTAATTGTGTTATAGGCCAAACAAAAAAATAGCCCTGAAATTCAGAGCTATAAAATGTGATCCCGTTGAGATTCGAACTCAAGACCCACAGCTTAGAAGGCTGTTGCTCTATCCAGCTGAGCTACGGAACCAAAATCGTGTGCAAATATAGAAAATTCGTTCACGATGCCATTATTTCTGTTTATTGAAAGATGATTTTTCTTGGTTTTTTCACGATTACACTATAAAATATAAATTAACAATCAGATAATCAATGACTATAAAAAAATATGCAAGAAAGTTTGTTGGGAAACTTTTTTTGGTACATTTGCAGCCCATATTAAGGTGAGGTGGGTGAGAGGCTGAAACCACCAGTTTGCTAAACTGACGTACGGGTAACTGTACCGCGGGTTCGAATCCCGCCCTCACCGCCAGAGGATTTCTGAATTCAACCGGAATTTCAGAATTGTATTGAAAGAACTTTTTATAAGTTCGGGATGTAGCGTAGTCCGGTCATCGCGCCTGGTTTGGGACCAGGAGGTCGCAAGTTCGAATCTTGCCATCCCGACGGAATAACCCCTAGTAATTATATATTGCTAGGGGTTTTATTATTGTATGAACTCGAATTGAACACCTTATTAATAGATCAGTATTTCAATTAACATAAATAGTTAGATTACTTAATAATCGCATCATTTTGCATTCAATAATTAAACGAATTAAACGTTTCAACAATTGAAATATACTTCATCTTTATTATGTTGAAAAATATTAACCTGATGCAGTTTACTTCATAGATGCTTCCTACGAACTTTACAAAAAAATAATCATGATAAGAAAGTATCTTCTTGGCTTTATATTACTTGCATCCCTCCCATTTCAATTAAAAGCCATCGATAGTATTGTTGCTGTTCAACAAACGTTCTCTCAATCGAAAGTGTATGCAGGTGGGAATTTCTTAGTCAAACTTCAAATCAAGCGACAAGGACTAAACAGTTTTTTCCAGATTGAACAAGATTTACCTAAAGGAATGACAGCCATTGGAGTTGAAAGCCAGGGAGCAATCTTCAATTTCAAAGAAGGGAAAGTAAAATACAATTGGCTGCGATTGCCTGATGAAGAAGAGATTCAAGTGATTTACAAAATAACTGTCCCCTTCGAAATGCGAGGAAAACAGACTATTGGAGGTATTTTTTATTACATAGTTGATGAAGAAAAAGAGATTTTTAATATTTCGCAACAATCCATTGAAGTAATCGAATACATCGCACCAAGCGATTCACTTGCAGAGAAAAAACTGCTGGGTATAATCGACAATACTTCCGACAAACCACAATATATGGAGGAAGAGAAAATGGATCTTATCTATAAAATCCAAATTTTGAGTTCAACCAAAGAACTAGATAAAGACTCGTTAAGAAAAGCTTATGGTATCAAAGAACGGATACAAGTAGAAAACTACCATGGACTTTACAAATACTTAACCGGCACATTTGGCACCTACGAGCAAGCGCGTGATTACAAGAACAGCATGGATTTTTCACGTTATATTCCTTTTGTGATTGCATACAACCGAGGCAATCGAATCACCATTGGTGAGGCTATGGACTTAGCTTCTAAGAAGCGAAATGTTCCTAAAAAATAATAAACTGAAACTATTTCTTGCTAATAAATTTGGTTATGAATCCAATGAAACACGGTGGTTTTTCTTTAATTCTTTTCTTTAGCTTATGTACATCTTTTGCATTTGGTCAAGCCGAAACTTTGGATGCCAGTTATTCCCTGCCCGACTCTGCTTTTGCAGGAACTCCATTTGAAATTGGATTAAAAATAAACCATGGTAACATTGAGGGGATTGCACGTATTCAACAAGATTGGCCTTTGGGATTTTCGGTGAATGAAGTTGAAAATGTTGGCGCTATCTTTTCTATGAGTAAATCACAATTACAATTTCTGTGGATTACATTACCCAAGTCGCAAGAATTGAATCTTCGATTCGAAGTAACTGCCAATAAAGAGTGTTCTGGGAATATTGAAATCCCAATGGTATTTATATATTTAAAAGAGGATGTTCGGAAAGAAATTGTCCTTCCATCGTTAAATATGACTATTCATGGAAAAGGAAATCGTGCTTTGGGGAACATAAAACCAGCGCAAACAACTTCTCAAATAATTCCAAATAAATCTATCCAAGAGAGACAAATTGAGAACGCTACTAAAGTCGAGAAATCAATTCAATCGGATAAAAAAGGTGTTTCAACCAAAGAAAAAACAAATCCAACCCAATTGGAGCCAGTTAAGAAAGTAGAAATTAAAACTGTAACGAATAAGTCCGATTCACTTTCTCAAAATAAAACCCAAACCAATAAAAAAACGGGAACAATTTCTAATGTAAAATCGGAGATAAGTAATAAAAACATTTCTCAATTAGATCAGAAAAAAAGCGAGAAGACTCTTAATAGTACTACCAATGTTTCGATAATTCGTTTTAAAATTCAGTTGGCTGCATTGCCCCAAAAATCAGATTTAACCAAGATTGCAATAGAATTTGAAATACCTGAAAAAGAAATCACCGAAGAGAAACACAATGGTTTATTTAAGTATACATATGGGGAATTTCCGACTCTTGAAGAAGCCCGAAAAAAGATGAACGCTAACAATCACATGAATAGTAAATCGTTTGTTGCGGGATATAGAAATGGAATGAGAATAGATCTCGAAGAGGCGATTCGTTTAAATAAAACCAAGTAAAAATGTCCATAATAGATTATAGCAACCGACGTAAAATTGTTTTATCACTGACCATCATTTCGGGAGTCATCTTGCTTTATACATTGCGTGACTTATTTCCAGCATTTTTAGGAGCAGTTGTATTGTATGT
>CAXNNF010000317.1:0-3026 GCA_964203455.1 Bacteroidia bacterium | reverse complement strand
AATATACTCTTCAGCACAAAAGCAATTAAATTCAATCATTTTTTCAGCAAATAAATTTCAATACGATCGTTTTGAATACCCTATGAATCATGCGTACATATTGAGAAATAGATATTATTACACCTGGTATTTCGAATTCAAATGTTTATATTCAAAAATTAATAACTTGAGAGGGATGACTACTTTTTATTCCCATTTTCCGAATAATGAAATCGAGTTAAGAAAGTTAATAAAATCATATTGTTCAATTAATTAATCCTGATTCGATATACTTTCAAATCAAAACATTAATAATTTTTTTTATTTTTTCAATCTCTTTACTCAAAATAAAAAATACCCATTAAGAAACACTATCAAAACCAGCTGCTTATCCACCAGCATTCATTCAAGGCCATCAAAAGAAATTTGGAGAAGTTGATATCCTTAAAAGAAATATTTCAAAACAATCAACGAAGGAGCAAAATATATTTTAGCTAATTGATTGGCGATTAATTCAACTTGTACCGATCACCAATTAACTGTCCTAATTCTTTCAAGAAATCGGAATTCGTATCAACACGCATTGATGATAGTGTTTGAACAGAATGAGCTGGATCGACTGTCATAATTATCATGCGAAGAGCGCTTTTGCCAGGATGCTTTTCAAAAACAGCCAACAATTCATTCACAAATTTTTCTGAAATTTCGTTTTCTAAAACTTGCAAAGTAATTTGAGTGTATTTGTCTTTTAAATCGGCTAATACACCCATCGAACTAATTTCAATTTCTAAAGCATCTGGATCTCGGTAACTTTTTTTGGTGGACCAGTTCATATAAATGATATTGCCCTGCTCTAGGTAATGTTTGAATTTTAAATATTTATCTGAAAATAGAACAAATTCATGTGTACCTGAAAAATCCTCAATCAAAAAACTCCCAAAAGGCTTCCCATTCTTAGTAATACGATGATTCGCTAGTTTTACAATTCCACCACTTTTATTTTCATTCTTATTTCTGAATCGCTCTAAATTATCGAGATCGACCATGGGAATAAAATTGAAGTTTTTCATTTCCATTCTATAATCATCGAGTGGATGTCCCGAGAGATAAATTCCAACAACCTCTTTCTCTTTTTCAAGCATTTCCAAAACATGCCATGGCTCAATTTTCGGGATAGTGGGTTCTGGAATGGATATCTCATCCGATGAATCACCGAAAAGACTATTGGCTGCATGATTCTTCCCTTCTTGAACACTCTGCCCAAAGCGCACAACAGTTTCTAAAAACGCGGGTTTACCAATCGTTTCCGGAGTAAAGAAAACTGCGCGATTAGCATCAACAAAATCATCAAATGCACCTGCGGTAGCCATGCGCTCCATCGTAGATTTACTTACAGAACGTAAATTCACTCGTTTCACAAAATCAAAAATGCTTGAATAATTGCCTTTGCCTGAACGTTCAGTGATTAAACTTTCAACGGCCGCTTCCCCTACTCCCTTTACAGCAGCTAATCCAAACCGAATTTGTCCTTTCAGATTCACCGAAAACTTCAATTTCGACTCATTTACATCAGGCCCCAAAACAGTTAAACCCATGCGTTTACACTCCTCCATAAAGAAGGTAATTTTATCCATGTTGCTCAAATTATTGGTCAGATTGGCTGCCATATATTCGGCTGGATAATGCGATTTTAAATATGCTGTCTGAAATGCAACAAATGCATAACACGTTGAATGTGATTTATTAAACGCATAAGCAGCAAAGGATTCCCAGTCGGACCAAATCTTTTCCAATTTACTTGGATCCAATCCTTTATCATTGGCGCCTGAAATAAACTTCGGCTTTAATTCGTCCAGAGTCTGCCTGTCCTTCTTCCCCATTGCTTTTCGCAGTTTATCGGCCATCCCTTTTGTAAATCCAGCCAACTTCTGAGAAAGCAACATCACCTGTTCCTGATATACCGTAATCCCGTATGTTTCTTTCAAATACTCTTCCATCTCCGGAACATCATAGCTCACCGCTTCTGTACCATGCTTCCGTTTGATGTAATTGGGAATATATTCCATTGGACCTGGTCGATACAATGCATTCATCGCAATCAAATCCTCGAACTTATCGGGTTTCAAATCGCGCAAATGTTTCTTCATTCCATCCGACTCAAACTGAAATGTGCCATTGGTTTCACCTCGCTGGTATAATTCGTAGGTTTTAGAATCGTCTAAAGGAATATTATCAATGTCTATTTCAACACCATGGTTTTCTTTAATCAACTGCAAAGCATCCCGAATAATCGTGAGGGTTTTCAGTCCAAGAAAATCCATTTTAATAACACCCGCATCTTCAATTACAGAGCCTTCGTATTGGGTCACCAATAAATCTGAATCTTTGGCAACAGCAACAGGAATTAAGTTAGTTAAATCGTCTGGTGCTATAATAATCCCCGCAGCATGGACGCCTGTACTTCTTACAGAACCCTCTAGAATCAAAGCTTCGTGCAAAACTTGACTTTGCAAGGTGTCTTTGTCAGCATAAATCTCACGCAACTTTTTAACCCCTTCCATGTCATCGCTTGATATTCCCTCCTTTTCCTTTAAACCACCTGGACCATCGATGTTTGCTTTTATTACACGATTCAATTTAATTCCGGCCTTTTCAGGAACCAATTTCGCTAAAGCATTGGCATCTTGCAAGGGAAGATCAAGTACGCGAGCAACATCTTTGATACTCATCTTGGCGGCCATCGAACCATAGGTTATAATCTGGGCAACTTGATTTTTCCCATATTTATCGACCACGTAATCAATCACTTTTTGCCTTCCTTCATCATCAAAATCGGTATCAATATCGGGCATCGAAGCGCGTTCAGGATTCAAGAAACGCTCAAAAAGTAAGTCGTACTTTATAGGATCTATATTCGTAATTCCAATACAATAGGCAACTGCAGATCCCGCTGCCGATCCACGGCCGGGTCCAATTAACACCCCTAAATTCCGCCCTGCTTTAATGAAATCGGCTACAATAAGGAAGTATCCGGCAAACCCCATTCG
>CAXNNF010000316.1:0-3029 GCA_964203455.1 Bacteroidia bacterium | reverse complement strand
GCATTACTTGTCCCGCTTGATTAAAATAGGAAATCAACATCAAAACAAGGGTAAGAATTACGGCTTTTACCGTCCAATGCAATTTGCTCAATTGCGCAATTACCCGATCGTTCAAGGATAAAGGCAAGGCATGTAAGAACAATGCTGCTGCTAGTATTCCGAGGGTAAGTTGATAATTCAATACAAAAGCAGGAAGTGTTTTCAAATCGAACGAGCGGGTAATTTGTGAAAACAGCTCGCTTGCTTGTTGAAATGTTTCCGCTTTAAAGAAAACCCATAAAGCGCAAATGATGTGAAATGTGATGATTAGCTTAAGTCCTTTGATTAACACATTTGATGGAGAAGCGCTTCGTTTAAAAAAATCGTTCCATCCCTTTTCAATGGCGAGTAATACACCATGGGCTGCGCCCCAAAACAAGAAATTCCAACTTGCTCCATGCCAAAATCCTCCAATGACCATGGTGATAAATAAGTTGAGGTAAGTTCTGAATTTCCCTTTCCGATTTCCACCCAAGGAGATATACAAATAATCGCGCAACCAGCTTGACAAGGATATATGCCAACGTCTCCAAAATTCGGTGATTGATTTACTTTGATAAGGCGCACTGAAATTGATATTTACATCGATCCCCATCCATTTTGCAATTCCAATAGCAATGTCGGAATAGCCACTAAAATCGCAGTAAATCACCAAAGCGTATCCATAAACGGCAAACAAACATTCAACACCTGTAAACCGAAGCGGATCATCAAAAACCATATCCACCAAATGGGTACTCAGGTAATCCGAAATAACAACCTTTTTGATACAACCGGTTGCAATTAAAAAAAAGCCCTTCGAAATATCTTGGCTGTTTAGCCAAACGGGCTTTCGAATTTGCGGAATAAAATCGGCGGCTCTCACAATGGGCCCCATCATTAGCTTGGGGAAGAAAGAAAGAAAAAAGAGATAATCTCCGAATCGCTTAACGGGCTTAAACGATCTTCGGTAAATATCGATGGTGTAACTAATATTTTCGAATGTATAAAAGGAAATACCAACGGGTAGAATCAAATGCAAGGGCTTTATTTGATTTGTTTGGAAGCCATTTACGATTTCAATAAAGAAATCGGTGTATTTGAAATAGGCAAGTAGTCCAAGGTTGATGATTAAACTAAAGACCAACATCAACTTGCGCTTAAAAACGGTTCGGGTTTTATAGATAAGCGCACTTAAATTAAAATCGACAACGGCTGCCAATAAAACCAAGCCAACATACCAGCCACAGGCTTTATAGAAAAAATAAAGTGAGAAGATGGAAACAAAGGCTATACGCGCAGATGCATGGTTTCGCAATAAAAAATACCCGGCAAAAAACAGAGTCAAAAAGTACAGAAAGAAACTGCTGTTAAACAACAATGGATCTTCTGGTTGATAAACCAACAAGGATTTCAGAAGGTGGAAATCAATCATTTTTCTGCTGAAATTGTATTATCTCGTTATGAATAGCTTTCGTTAATAAGAAACCTTGAATCAAATATCCTTTGCGACTAAAATGAATCCTGCGTTTATCTGTAAGTCCTTTGGCTGCCCAAACATTCATAGCATCGAGTCCTCCCATAATTTGGTAAAAGTCCCAAATAGCTGCATTGTGTTTGATGGCTTGTTTATGCAAAACAGAACATACAATGGGGATGTTTTTGTTTTCGATGTAACGATACGTTTTACGTCTTCTTCTTCCAGAAACGCGAACCGCCTGACCAATTCCGGGAGGCGTTGTAATTAAAATAGATGCATTGGGTAATGCGGTTTGCACTTCGGTTAAAAAGGAATCAACCTGGGAGTCGAAAACGAGCGAGTCGAAAACGCCCGAGTTATACGCTTCGTTGGTTCCTAAAGAAATAATGACCAATTCGGCACCTAGTTCAGCGAGCTGTTTGATGAAAAACTCGCTGTGTAAATAATGCTGATATTCTGCACCATTCACACCAATGGTATGAACCAAAGCGCCCTTGCTTTCATTCTCAAGCGAAACACCAAAGAGCGTAGAAGAGTTTCCTGTTTTTGCAATCGTGTCGTGCAAAACTCTCCAGGTAGAAACCGGTTTTAGAATTGTGAATTCAGATCGCATATCGCTGCTTTTGTCTTTATCTAATTCTGCAATTTCATAATCCAAACTATCACTTAACTGATAACTATAATTGCTATCTGCCAGCGATGCATGATACAATACAATTCGATTCGGCGTTCCGATGTTTAAACGATTTCGGGCTTTGAAATTTAGCCGCGAACTAAGCTGTTTGCTATAAATGGTATGTCCCGCAATGCCCGTAGGTAAATTGCTTTTGTTGATGCAATTGCGTTTCGACTTCCAAACTTGCGCGGAACCAAAATTATAATCACTCGGACCATTTGTACCAGCGGCTTGGTATGGAAATACGAGCCCTCTTCCAGCATTCCCAAATTGCAATTGCAAATCGTTGCGAATGGGTTCTGAGAAAAAGCCCGCTTGCACATGAGAGTCGCCAAGATGAACAACCCGAAGTTGGGATAGTTCGCCCTTGCTGAATTGGTTTGTGGACTTTAAGAAAGCCGAAAGTCCCGAGGTGTTTTGAATAAAATTCAGGGAGTCTTTAATACACGAAAGCGAATCGTTTTGAGCATAGATAGATCCCGAAACAAGCAAAATGAACATTAGAATCCGCCTCATTTCGAAACGGGTTTTGCGATAAATGCTTCTGGATTCGACATGTTTTCTAATTTCTTTCCAAGGTAAACTTCGTATTCTTTTATCAGCCAATCATAGAATAATGTAGCAACCGTTTTTGCGCCTGCATGATTAAAATGCGTGTAGTCTATGGATGCTTTCCGAGGAGATTCTTCTTCTACCCAGCGTTTCATCGAATCGTAACCGCCCATTGCTTGGTATAGATTCCAAAAAACAACTCCGTCTTCTCTCGCCAATTTTGCTTGCATACCAACAAACAATGGAATATCGGATTCGGTGTGGTACTGTTGCCCCGATTTATACGATTTGTCACCTACACTC
>CAXNNF010000315.1:0-3037 GCA_964203455.1 Bacteroidia bacterium | reverse complement strand
TTCGTCCTGAACGGTTAATCCATAACCACTTTTAATTTCCACGGCTCCTGTTCCGTAGGATGCAATTTCCAATGCGCGTTTCAATGCTTGATTGTACAATTCATCTTCGGGACATGCTTGCAATAGTTTGGCTGAATTTAAAATCCCACCACCTCGACGCGCAATTTCTTCGTAACTTAATCCATGAATCTTATCGACAAATTCGGATTCGCGACTTCCAGCATGCACAATGTGCGTGTGACTATCGCACCAACTTGGGAAAACCAATTTTCCTGTTGCATCAATCACTTCATAAGCATTTTCAGGGCAATTTTCCATGTGTCCAAACGAATGAATCACATCGTTTTCAATTAAAAGCCAAGCATTATCAATCACAGGTAATTCGGCCATTTCCTTACCACGCAACATCAATGGAGCTTCGGGTCTTACTTGAATTAATTGTTTGATATTTTTAATGAGAAGCATGGTTAGTTTTAAATTTGAAAATGAGGTAATCCGCTAGCTATCGGATTGTATATGAAAAAAGTTAAAAATAATTTGTTTTGTAACAATAATAGAAAAATCTTCAAATCTTCAAATCTTCAAATCTTCAAATCTTCAAATCTTCAATCCGATAGCTATCGGATCATCAAATCAATTTTTCAAATACAAATTCACATAAACAGGCAAATGGTCGCTATAGCCACCCAAGTATTTCTTGCCGCCATAGGTGCGTTTGGTTTGCCAGTTATTGAATTTCTCGTTTTTCTCGATTAGGAAATCCGGACGAAACGCTTTTGCTTGATTGAAATACGTTTTGATGTTATTGTTGCCTTTAATGATAGAACCCGAAACAATAATCTGATCTAAGAAACCCCATTCGCCTTTGTATGGATGAGAACCCACATTTTCACCTTTTTGCCAGCCCATCAAATTGTATAAACCTGCTTTTTTATTGCTAGTGTCGTTTTGAGCTTGAAGTGCTTCGGTTAAACTGATATCGCTTGGATAATCGTTTAAGTCACCCATTATTAGAATATTTGCTTTAGGGTCATTAAAAGAAATTGAGTCACAAAGTCGCTTGGCTGTTTTGGCCGCCATGATGCGTTTGGCTTCGGTTTCTTTTTGTCCACCGCTGCGACTTGGCCAATGATTGACCAAAACATGCAAGGTTGATTTATTAGGCAATTCTCCTTTAATATATAAGATATCGCGCGTAGGTTTTTCCATATCGCCTGGAAAAATGACTGGATAATTGTGGGATTTAAGGGGTTTGAAACGGTCTTTTCTATAGAGCAAAGCCACATCAATTCCACGTTTGTCGGGCGAATCGAAATGCACAATCGAATATCCCAATGAGCTAAGGTCGGTTTTGGTGATTAAAAAATCGAGGACTTTTCGGTTTTCCACTTCGCCTAAGCCGATTACATCGGGTAATAATTCTTGTTTGCCCAAAGCATTGATTACCTCAGCAATATGTTGCAGTTTGGTATCGAGTCGTTCGTTGGTCCATTGCATTTCGGAACCTGGTAGGAATTCTTGATCGTCAATTTGGGTGTCATCGTCGGCATCGAAGAGATTTTCAACATTGTAAAACATTAATCGATATGGAGTCATTTTACTGTTGGATTGTGCTTTGTGATTTTTACACGATTGTTGTGAGAAAAGCAAAACACCGAGCATACTGAATAGAAGAATACGATTTTTCATGGATGCAAATGTGAGGAAAATGTTGGGATTTAGAAAAGGATTGGATGAATGAAAAATGGCTGAGCGGGCGAGACGGTACCCCGCAGAAATTGCCGAAGGAACGAAGGTGATTTTGAGGAGTATAGGCGAGCACGCGACGGCGTCAGAGGAACGAATCCGGCGGCAGCCCAAAATTACATTATCAAGTAATTCATAAAATTCAAATGAATTGATATTTTTTTTGATTTGATTAAACATTTAATAGAATTTATGGTTCCTTGAAAATGAAATTCATTACATAGAAAAGAGGATTTGTTAACAATAAATTCACATTCAAAAATTAAATGAATTTACTTTTGCAATATGTCTGAAAATAATGATTTAAAGAATAGCAATTGGATGTATATGTTGCGAACAACTCAGCAACATCAAGTACAATTAAGTGCAATTGCCGATCAAAAAGCCAATATTATCATTGCCAGTAATTGCATTATTTTCTCATTGACATTAGCTCGAATCGAAACCGCTTACCAATACTGGGGAATTTGGTCATTGTTGGGTATGTCTGTGTTTTGCATTATTACTGCAATTATTGTAGTTGCTCCGCTCTCATTGCCAATGAAACGCCCAGATTTTCAATCACAGAATTTCAATCCACTTTTCTTTATGCATTTCACGGCACTATCTCATGAAGAGTATCAAAATAAAATGCATTCCATTATGCAAACACCCGAACTTGTTCAGGAGGCAATGGTGCGTGATATTTATCAAATTGGAAAAGTTTTGTCTAATCGGAAATACCCTTTTCTGAAATTAAGTTCAGCCATTTTTATTGGAGGAATATTTATAACGTTGCTTTTATTTGCAGTGCAATTTTATCTTGAATTAGGTTATAAAATTTAGTCGTTTCCTAATTCTAATTGATAGAATATTGACTTCAAGGCATTGGCTTTTCCTCTATATTCGTTTTTTATTTTAAAATCGAATGAAAAGTTTTTTGCCTTGTTTATTGATCCAACCTGATAAGTTGAAGTTTGTTTGGTACAAGGCGCTTATAGCAATTGCATTTGCTTTGTTTATATTCATTTCTATGAACATGGGCAATGGCTTGAAATTGCAAGCCGATTTTACTGTTTTCTGGCAAGCTGGAAAAAATTTCGGTAATAATTTGGGACTATACGAGCGCATTGGAGGTGCAGAACGTTTCATTTATCCGCCATTCGCTGCCATGTTATTCCAATTCTTCGGATTGTTTTCATTGCAAACGGCTGGTGCAATTTGGGCTTTAGTAAATCTTTTAATGTGGTTGATGTTAGTTTATGTATTACGCGAAGTTTTTCGTTTTACTCACATCGCTGACAAAGTAATT
>CAXNNF010000314.1:0-3045 GCA_964203455.1 Bacteroidia bacterium | reverse complement strand
AGCTAGAGTAAGAGCCGCAGCAAAAAAGAAGGAAATCGTTTTCATAATTCGAATGTTCTTAGAGGTTATCAAACCTAAGAAGTAATTAAGAACTTCTTAGTTACATCAGTGTTTTAAATTTTACCTATTTATAAACCATATCACTCATTGTCAATGACATAAAAATCATTTTCAAATTCAATGTGATAAAACGATTTACAAAACAACACATTGATACAATGAAAATACCCTAAATCGGAAGAAACAGTGCGTTGTGACGTTCGTATTTTTAATGCGTCGTTCTACTGAAGGCAAGAGATCCAATACTAAAGCCCGTAACGCGACTTCCTTCATCTGTTTTCTCGCGTTCAATATTCACCGTTCCGCGGGTTATGCGCTCTATGTTGCGGTAACTGGTTTCGGCCAAACCTTCTGTTCTGATTTCATTGAGTGGCTTCTCGATTTCTTGTTTTTGCTTCTGAAACAGGCTTTTAGCTTTGGCGATGAAGAATTCTTTCGGTGTTAAAAATTCTTGGGTATTAGATACTTTAGAACTATTTGCAAGCACTTGAATGTTATTTTCGGGTGCAATGGTCATATATTCGAATGGCAATTCAAAAACAGGAATCGATTGTGATTTCAGTGAAGTCAAATTCGCTATACTTTCTTGTAAATGAACAGCTGGAATTTCTTGTCGGTTTGGAACTTTCTTTTCCTCTTTGGGAGAAACCGCTGACTGAGAATTTACATTGGGTTGTTCAATTGGAGATTCAATAACAGGTGCAATATTCTTTGGTTGAACCAGACGAACTTGTTGAATGCTGTCTGGTTGAATGCTCGTTATTTCAAAATCTGATTCACCTTTATTAATTATAAGAGAATACGCGCCAAACAATAGTGCGAGGGAAGCAGCGACGGCAATCCAACGCGACCATATTAGAAAAACTCGGGCACCTCCATTATGCTGATACAAGGACGCTTTTTCTTCAAACACACTGTGTTCTTGCGGCAAGACTGTCTTTTGAAACGCTTTCCACTGGAGTTGTTTGCTTGGATCATTTTGCAAACTTGCTTCAAATGCTGATTGCTCTCTTTCGCTAAGCAGGCCTTCGAGGGCTTTTACAGCCAAATCATCAAAACTTCCTTGGGGTTGAAATTGCTTTTTGAGGAATGACTTGGCGGAAAATTCAATATCCGAATATTGCTGAATAAATACATTAGCAAAAGCATTGAATTCCTTGTTCCAATGTGGGTTTTGATTGATAAAATAATCGAGTTCTTTCTTCTCGGCAGCAGTAATTGTTTTATCGTAAAATGCGATACACAAACTTTCGAAGCGTTCTTTAATAGCAGCCTCGTCTTTGTGCAATCGGTGTTTAAAGTCTGCCGAAATGATTTCATCCGAAGGCAAAGTAAACTCCATCAAATTGTCAACATCCGTTTGCAATTCAGGATATTGCTCCATAAAAAGTAGTAGCTCGGCAGTATCCTCTGCGCTGAGATTTCCTTCTGCATAATCGAGCAGCCAGGCTTCGTAATTGCTGAAATTGATCCGATTCATAAAACCACCTCCATTCGAACCAAATAATTTTTCAGAAATACACGTGCTCTGAAAATATACACTTTCACTTGACTCTCATTCAATCCTGTAATTCGACCAATTTCATCGTACGAATACCCTTCGTAATCGCGAAGTAATATCACCGAACGTTGATCTTCAGGAAGTTTGGAAATGGCTTCATTCAAAACACGCCTCAAGTCAAATTCTGGATCTTTTGATGAATCGGGAATACGATTTAATGACGTTTCGGTTGGCTCTTGGCGTTTCTTTTTACGAATGCTCTCCAACATAATTCGGTAAGCGGTTGTAAACAGATACGATTTCGATTTTTCAAAAGAAACTTCGGATGCTTTAAGCCAAACCCGCTCGAAAGTATCCTGCACAACATCACGGGCTTCGTCCTCATCGCGCATGTTCTTGAGAATGAAACGGTAAATGTTATCAGAAAACTGATCGACGCTTTGATTGAATTCAGCTACAGTCAATTGAATGGTATCTTTTGCGATTAAGAGTCTTGCAAGCTGCACTAAGTTACAGCGAAATGAAAATAAAAGAAGATTTCTCTTTGGAAACGATTATAAATTTAAACTTCTTAATGTGGATTTAACCCGTTTGGAGTATTTGATATTTAGTATTTTCGTCGACATGAATTTTATTCATTGAATCATAAATTTTCGCATGAATACAATTGAAATTACATTGGCAACCAAATGAATGAGACAATATTAATCACCGGTGGATGTGGGTTCGTGGGAACAAACATCGCGCTTAATTTAAAAATGGATTACCCTGAATCACGAATTTTGGTTTTGGATAATCTGAAAAGAAGGGGTTCCGAATTAAATATTTCCCGTTTGCTTGATGCTGGAGTTGAGTTCTTTCACGGTGATATTCGAAACAAAGAAGACTTTGACCAAATTGGCGAAATATCCATATTGATTGAAGCTGCAGCTGAACCATCGGTATTATCGGGCATTAATTCAACTCCCGATTATGTAATTAATACAAACCTATCTGGAACAATTAACTGCTTGGGTTATGCATCAAAATACAAGGCAAAATTCATTTTTCTCTCAACAAGTCGTGTTTATCCAATTTCAAATCTTTCCAAGATAAACTACACGAAAGGCGAAACACGCTTCTTAATAAATGAGGAGCAAAGCCTTTTGGGAGTTAGCAAACATGGAATTGCCGAAAATTTCCCAATGGATGGCGCCCGTTCTTTTTATGGAGCCAGCAAATATGCTTCTGAGTTATTTATTCAGGAATTCTCAGAGTTTTACGGTTTGAAGTCAATCATTAATCGTTGCGGCGTTTTAACCGGACCGTGGCAAATGGGAAAAATCGATCAAGGCGTTGTTGTTTTGTGGCTTGCCAAGCATTTCTGGAATAAAGAATTAAGCTACATTGGATTTGGAGGACAAGGTCTTCAGTTAAGAGACATTCTGCATATCAACGATTTGTATGCTTTAGTAAAAATGCAGCTTCGGGATTTCTCGAAGTTC
>CAXNNF010000313.1:0-3048 GCA_964203455.1 Bacteroidia bacterium | reverse complement strand
TGGAACAAAGGATATTTCATCTTTTTTATAACAGGATCATTTTCTTATACCGGCTTCAAGCGTGAAGATTACTTCAGAAAGAAAGACATTTTAGTAAACGATTCAACATATTCAGAAGTTGTTGGATGGGGTGACACGTTAAATTATCTTTCTCAAGGAGGTGTTATAAAAACTGAAATTTTGAATCCAGGTGAACAAGCCACATTCAATGGAATAAGATATACCGCAGACTCACCAGAGGCGAGATACAATACCAATGAATTTAAGTGGTTCCCGGGTTATACTTTCAAAACTGGGGTGAATTACAACATCAACGAGTATATGAATGTATTTGCTAATGCGGGTATTTTATCCATTGCACCGCGTTATTCCTTGTTTTATACCAATACCTCCAACATTTCATTTCCTGATGCCAAACAACAACGTATATATGCCGGCGAAATGGGCTATGGATACAAACGCAAAAAATTTGCAGCTAACCTAAACGGGTATTACACATTCTGGGAAAACAAGCCACCACAATCGTTTGCGAATATCACTTACCAAGGAGATCAATACAGCTACCAATTGCAGGGTTTAAATACAGTACATGCTGGATTCGAATTGGATTTTACGGGCATTCTTATTAAAAATCTCGAATACGAAGGAATTGCTTCTTGGGGAGATTGGAAATACCAAAAAGGTGGAAGCGCTTATCTGTTCGATAACAACGGTGATATTGCTGATACACTGAACATTCAAGCCAACAATGTGCATGTGGGCGATGCTGCACAGATTCAACTTGCTGGTGGATTGCGTTACGAACCATTTAAAGGATTTTACATCAAAACCCGTTTGACGTATTTCGATAAGAATTATGCGAATTTAGATCCGTTGACCTTAATTCCTGTTTTGGATGGTTCGGGCAATGTAGTCAGAGATAATAGCAATCGTGAATCTTGGAGAATGCCTTCGTATTTCTTCTTAGATTTATATACAGGTTACAATTTCAAGTTTGCAAAAATGAACTTCACATTGAATGCGAGCATCATTAACATTCTTGATCGTATCTATATTACCGATGGAATTAACGGAGCGAACTTCGATGCATCTACTTCAACCGCTTATATTTCTCAAGGCCGCCGCTTTAATCTTGGATTGAAGGTCTCATTTTAATTTTTTATTGAATATTTGCAAAAATGAACTCCATGAAAAAACTATACTTCATTTCCATTACTGCAATCATTTCATTAAACAGCTATTCACAAGCAATTTTACCAAGCTTTTATAATTTCGAGAATTTTATTGGGGCATCTTCATTACCAATCGGATGGACAACCAATATTTCTGGAACATTTACTTATGCAGCTGGTCAATCTGGTTTAGCAGGAAAACTAGATATTACGGGTGAATTTATAAAAATTGAAACATCTGAAGCAATCGACACGCTTAGCTTCTATATGAAAGGATGGATTGGTGGTGGCCCTACAGCCTGGACTGGCACATTCAAAGTTCAAGAATCCATTGATACTTTAACATGGGTTGATTTAGCTTCTTATACTTCAATGAGCACAACAGCTTATGAGTTATTTAAGCTAGCGCCCTCAAACGAAAGCCGCTTTTTACGTTTCTTCTTTGATACGAAAATATTAGGTTGCAATGTTGGTATTGATGAGGTTTCCTTGACACCAAGTACCATTTTGAATACTCTTGATTTTAAGAATGAAGAACTAACTGTTTTTCCTAATCCTGTTTGGGGTAATCAAGTGAATATTCGTTCAAGCAAAAAAATTGCATCTATTCAATTATGCAATTTGATTGGGCAAGTTGTTTATTCGATCAATAATCCAGAAATGTCGGATTTGACAACAACTATTAACATTGATAAATTCCCCAATGGAATCTATTACATGAATATTGTTAATCAAGACCAAACAAACAGTTTCAAGAAAATTAGCATCCGTTAATTTTAATTGAAAGCACTAAGATTAAATTCTACCTTTAATTCCCGCTAAAGTTTTAGTGGATATAAACAATGCCAATATCGATTCAAAAATCAAACATGAAAAAAATTCTAATTTCATTAACCGCTCTCATCATTTCACTACAGGGCTTTTCACAAGCAGCTTTACCTACCTCTTTCAATTTTGACACATTTAGTGGACAGGCAAGTTTACCAACTGGCTGGACAACTAACATTGCAGGAACATTTACATATGCAGTAGGGCAATCGGGACTTGCCGGCAAAATCGATTTACAAGGTGAATATGTTCAAATTCAAACAGCTGATCCTATTGGAACGTTAAGTTATTATATCAAAGGATGGATTGGTGGAGGACCTACAAGCTGGAGTGGTTCATTCAAAGTACAAGAATCAACTAATGGTTCAACTTGGACCGATTTGGCTACCTACACAACATTGAATTCAAACACGTATGAATCATATACAGTATCTCCTGCCTCTGCAAGCCGTTATGTTCGTTTCTACTTTGACACAAAAGTTTCAGGATGTAATATTGGTTTGGATGAAATCAATGCGACACTTGGCGCACAAACAAACCGCGAAATCAATGTAAAGCAAAATGGCAATACTATATTTAACGGCGGTTCAGCTGTTGCAATTGCTTCGCCATCTGGAACACCTGCAAATATTGCTTTTACTATTGAAAACCAAGGTGCGGCTGAAGCGCTTGATGTTTCAGCTGTAACTTTTACAGGCGCTAATGCTAGCGATTACAGTG
Organism: Bacteroidia bacterium; assembly: GCA_964203455.1. Lineage (GTDB taxonomy): Bacteria > Bacteroidota > Bacteroidia > M30B66 > M30B66 > CALQRR01. The sequence continues at coordinate 328 of CAXNNF010000313.1, read as the reverse complement.
TATCATCTCCAACAACTCCTTTTACTGTAAATGGAGCTTCTAATCAAGTACTTAATGTAACATTCAATCCAAGTGCTGACGGAACTCGTTTCGCTACCATGAATATTGTCAGTAATGACGCCGATGAATCGAATTATTCCATTGTATTAAATTGTGTAGGTGGTTCTTTTGCTTCCGAACCAACTGCTATTGCTTCTGCCCTAACATTTTCTAATATTAAAAGCTATCGTTATTCTGCAAATTTAACAGCTGCTTCAGGGGCCGATGGATATTTGGTTGTTCGCAAAGTAGGTTCTGCTCCAGCAGGTTTGCCTGTTGATGGAACAAC
>CAXNNF010000312.1:0-3050 GCA_964203455.1 Bacteroidia bacterium | reverse complement strand
CCTTGAATAGCCGATGCGCAAGTAGTTTGTAATGGAATAATTATTTTCCCTCCTTTATTGACATATCCACATTTATCATTCAACAGAATTCGGCATAATCCATTTCTAAAAATTCCAATACGTTGATATTTAACTGGCAAAATTACAGTTCCGTTTCGTGCAATTAATCCATACAAATCATCAATCATGACGCGGGAAAGTCCATCTTTGAAATCCCCTATATCATCAAATTTGAAAGAAATAATTTCATGTCCCGTATAATCGATAAAACCATATTTACCATCGCGTTTAACAGCAGCCAAACCTTCTGAAAACATTTGAACTTCTTGATAAATAGGTTGAACAATGATGCGTGCTTTCAGATTCAGAAATCCCCATAAGCTATCTTTTTCGATTGAATAAAATCCTGCTTCTGGACCAATAATGTTGCTATAATTGTTTGATAAAATAAGCTCTCCTCGGGTATTGATAATTCCGTATTTATCGTCTTTCTCCACAATGGCCAATCCATTTGAAAAGGCTTCTCCATCATTCCAATTGGGTTGAACCAAACGAATTCCCGATTTATTAATATAAGCAATTTTATTATGGATTCGGACCAATGCTAAATTCTCAGAAAAATCTTCGGCTTCTTCAAATTGAAAAGGAATAACTACACGACCTGTTGAATCGGCATATCCCCATAAATCGTTGTGAACAACAGGAAACAATCGGGTTCCAGATAATTGGAAGTCGTATTGAATTCGATCTTGAAATGGATACTCTGGATAATTTTCTTTAAATGCAGTAAAACTTTCTTTGCGCTGATCGCTCGTATACAAATCGTATAGTTGTTCCCAAGCTTGATTTGTATTGCGATTATCGGGGTATTTTTTCGAAAATGCGTATAAATCTTCAACGGCAATTTTAGTAATACTCAAGCTGTAAATAGCATCTTCCGCATCTTGCTTGTGCTTACTTAAAGGCCTATTTGCAAGAAACTTTTCAAAATCTTCCAGAGTTTGGCTCGATGTTTCTTCACGGTATTGCGCATCATCAAGGTTATTTGCCGCCTGTTTTGCTTGTTCTGAATCGGGATATTTGTTCAAAAACAGTTCCCATCCTTTGGCTGAATTTAACGAATCGGCGCGTTGAAATGCACGTTGATTTCTCAATCGCTTAGCCTCATCTGATAATGGAGAACCTACATAATAATCGATGTAATATTGAAAATATTCTGGGATATTTATCTTTTGAGCAGATGCAAACGCATTGGAATAAATACGTGATTTAATGTGTTGAATTGCAGAATCGGAAAGGGAATAAACTATATACTTTAATTGTTTTGTAGAATCAAGAATTTGAAATGCTTTTTCTGCTTTTGTTATACGGTTAAACGCGGAATCGAGGGAGTAAAAATGATTTAAATGATCGACGTGAATCAATGCCAATCCATAATTTGAAGCAGCGGGTTCTTTCTTAAGCTTACTTGTGAATATCTGTTTTGCTTTAAAGAAATCGTATACCCGTAATGCTTCAAATCCTGACTTAAGCGATTGCGCTTGAGCAAAAACATGAATGAAGCTAAGTAAGCAGCATGCGATAATCTGTTTTAACATAAACACAAATATACATTTTGCTCAATGATGTTCTTGTATAATTTACAAATCAAAACTTCTTAATCATAAAAAAGAAAGATGATAATCATTTAACCAAGATAATCAGATTACTTTAAAATACATAGCTTGCAGCATGAATAGAATCAAAGATTTCTGGAAAAAATACTTTCCATATTTTCAAGTCGATATGATTTATTATGCCTTGGTGATTTTATTGGTTCCGATGATTTTACTCATTTCCCGCTGTTGATTCATCCTGCAACCATTGACTTTCAGCAAGAAATAATCGAACAGATTCAACCTTATTCGCAGGCACCAACATATCAATCGAAAACCGCTCCCCCATTTCGGGAATGGTATATTCAAATTGTGCATCTTTCACCCACTTCATTAAATCGCCCATTTTGTCGTAAGAGACAGTTGCGGTTATTTCCAACGTAACTGTTTTATCAACCAAAATAGCTTGTTGTAAAGCATCAATTGCTGCTTGTTTATATGCATGTATCAATCCGGGAACTCCTAATAAAGTCCCACCAAAATAACGCACCACTGCAACCAAAACATTCTGCAATTCCATAGAACGAATTTGCCCTAAAATGGGCTTCCCCGCTGATGAAGATGGTTCTCCATCATCGTTAGCACGCCAATATTCATTCAATGGATTAATTCGAAATGCATAACAAACATGCCTCGCAGAAGGATGCAACTTTTTAAGATTTAGCAGATGTTCTTTAACTTCCTTTTCATTATTTACGGGGAAAGCGTACCCAATAAATTTACTGCCCCTATCTCGAAATGTTCCTTCGGTAGGATGAGCAATGGTTGTATATTGATCTTGAATCATCCAATACCTAAAACAGATCCAATTTCTTTCGAAAAAGCCAATAAACCAATGGCAATTATTGCCAATAACAATCCAATGATATTACTTTTTGTTCCTTTTTCGCGAAAAATAAAGATTCCAGAGAGTGCAGAAACAGCCACAATGGAAATATTATTTAATGGAATAACAATCGATCCTTCCAAACCAATATTCAAGGATTTCAACAAAAAATAAATGGAAAAGTAATTAGGAAATCCTAAAATAAATCCGGCAATAATTGAGTTTCTATCTGGTAATGATTTCTCACGAACATATTTGTAAATAAGTACAATTAATCCAAGGAAAGAGGATGTAATAAAAATCCAAGAAACAAAAGGTTCTAAACCATTTTCGCCCAAGGTAAATTCATCGTTATATTTAAATAAAGTATCAATAATTCCACTTCCAATAAATACAATAAATGGATAAATAATAAAACGTTTATCAACAGCACTTCGATTATCACTTTTAGTTGTTAAGTATACGGCTAATAATGCCAAAATAATTCCAATAACTTTAACAACATTCACTGCATCATGCAATACAAAGATTGAAAACATCACAGGCATTATGAGAGACATTTTATTGGC
>CAXNNF010000311.1:0-3051 GCA_964203455.1 Bacteroidia bacterium | reverse complement strand
ATTTAATAGCATTCGAAATGAGGTTGCTCAATATAATTCGGAAACGGGATGGATCTGAATTCATTTGGAGTGATTCGTCAATCGAGTTTATAAAACGAATGGAATCCCCTCCTTGCGAAAAACGTAATTCTTCGAAAATATCTTGAACTTGCTGATGCATGTTAAGTGGAATCAAAACAGTTTGTCCGCGACTTCTTAGCGATGCAATGACATCGTTGGTGAAAGTCTCCAGCTTTTTGAGACTCTTTTCCATCATGTTTAAATAATTGACAAACTCATCTGGATTTTTCTCCAAACGCGCCAAACTAATCAAACCACTCACTGAGTTCATTGGTGCTTTTAAATCGTGCGATAATATTTTAACTAATCGATCGAGTTCCTTATTGGTGTTTTCGATTTCAATAAACTGACCACGGAATTTTTCGTCGGATAATTTACGTTCGGTAATATTCAACATACTCACACAAACCCCTAAAACCGTTTGTTTCTCGTCCGAAAGTGGACTTAAACTTATGCTATACCAATGAACTGATATTGGCGAGAAACGATATGCCATTTCCCACTGCACCTGTTGATCTTGCATTGCTAAATTAAACTTCTCATCAAAAACCTCCCAATTTTCTTGCAAGAGGTAATCATTAACAAAACCACTTTCCTGCAATTCAATTCCCATTAATTGAATAAATTGACGGTTGGCTATTACATTAAAAGCTTTTATTCGTTTAACATTATCGAGCAACACAATGCTTTGATTTACCGTATTAAAAATGGAGTTGAGTGTGGCAACTGTTTCTTTTTGTTTTTCACTATAAAAGCGACTTTGCGTAATATCCTTACATACACGAACAATTCCAATTACCTGATTAGCATCATCATACATGAAAGATGCTTTAATATCAACCCAAACAATTTTATCTTCTTTGGTAATGAGTTTTGCTTCCCATTGTGAAATGCGCCCAGCAAGGATTTCGTTTTGTTCCGAACGTGTTTTTAATTTATCCACTTCCGCATAAAGCAAATCGAAATTTTTTCCTTTAATCTCAATATTCTTAAAACCAAAACTCTTTTCAGCTCCTTCGTTCCAGTAGGTAATGATCCCTTTTCTATCGGTAACAAAAATTGTATCGCGAACATTTTTCAACACTCCCGACTGAAATAACATACTGTCTTGTGCTTTTCGCTTTTCGGTTATGTCATCGGCAAGTATTAAGATGCATTGAACTCCATCTAATTCCGACTCTTGGGCGCGGCATTCTACCGTTAATATAGTTCCGTCTTTGCAAACATGATGGAATACGAAAGGAGAGCTCTGATTGACTTTAAACTCAGAAATTACTTTTCTTAAATACTCCAATTCTTCTGGAGGATGTAAGTCAGTCACTTTCATTTTCAGGAATTCACTTTCGGAATATCCAAAATGATCGATGGCCGACTGATTAACTTTTAAGATTTGGAAACTATCCTTTGCCCTGATGTACATGGGAATGGGATTGTTTTCAAAAAGTAATTTATAGGATGCTTGGCTTTGACGAATTAACTCTGTACTCGATTTACGTTCGATGCTATAAAGGAGAGATTTGGCTAAAAGTTTTTCTTCAAATTCGCCTTTTACCAGATAATCTTGTGCACCATTTTTTACTGCCTCATGGGCAAAACGCGTATCGTTTAAACCCGATAAAATAAGAATCGGAATACATGAATTGACATTGTTTAATTGTTGAAATGTATCAAAGCCATGCGAATCGGGCAATGATAAATCGAGCAAAATAACATCGGGCTTATGGTCAATTACTGCTTGAATAGCTTCCTGTAATGTAATCGCTTGAATGATGTCTTTAGAAAAATCACGAATCTCCAACAACATCTGCTCAATTAAGCGGAAATCGCCAATATTGTCTTCGACAATGAGAATTTGCAATCGTTGATTTTTCATGCTTGGGTTCCAAATAGAAAACAATCGATTGCTAAAAGCGAATAATATATTTCCGTCCGAATAGAACCCGAAATATACAGAATATTCTTAAATCGTAATTTTATATTCATCTTTTATTTAGCATGCCCAATTACGAAGGGATGGGAAAAAATGTTACAAAAATGATTATTTGAAAATTTGGTAATTTGAAAATTTGAAGATGTTTGTGATGTGATGATGTGTTCGATGTGCTAATTAAATCTTTCGCGATTCATCAGCACATTATTTTCACATAAGCACATTCCCTAATTTTCAAATTCTCACATCTTCAAATTTTCAAATCATACATCACATATTCCTCCTATACTGCCCTCCTACCTCAAACAAAGAACTCGTAATTTGACCAAGTGATGCGTACTTGCTCACTTCCATCAATTGTTCAAAGATGTTTTGGTTGAGAATTGCTGCTTCTTGGAGTTTGCGTAATAGTTGGTCGATACGGCTTGCGTTTCGGGTGTGAAGATCTTTGAGCATATCAATTTGATACTGCTTTTCTTCTTCCGATGCACGAATCACTTCTTTCGGCAGCACTGTAGGAGAACCTTTGGAACTTAGGAATGTATTCACACCAATGATCGGGAATTCGCCGGTATGCTTTTGCATTTCGTAAACCATCGACTCTTCCTGAATCTTACTGCGTTGATACATGGTTTCCATAGCACCTAAAACGCCTCCGCGCTCTGTAATACGATCGAATTCGGTATAGATTGCTTCTTCTACCAAATCGGTCAATTCTTCAATGATGAACGAACCTTGAATCGGGTTTTCGTTTTTCGTTAAACCAAGCTCTTTGTTAATGATAAGCTGAATGGCCATGGCACGACGAACAGATTCCTCCGTTGGAGTAGTAATCGCTTCATCGTAAGCATTGGTATGCAATGAGTTACAGTTGTCGTATATCGCATACAAGGCTTGAAGCGTCGTACGAATATCGTTGAAATCGATTTCCTGCGCGTGAAGGGAGCGACCTGAAGTTTGGATGTGGTATTTCAACATCTGACTGCGTTCGTTTCCACCGTATTTCAGTTTCATGGCTTTTGCCCAAATACGACGCGCCACGCGACCAATAACCGCATATT
>CAXNNF010000310.1:0-3054 GCA_964203455.1 Bacteroidia bacterium | reverse complement strand
CTCATTGTAGATAAATCGCGCGAGATACGAACACTTCAAAGTTTGGGTGCAAACTGGAAAACCATCCGCATGATATTTTTTATAGAGGGGATGCTCATTTCGGTCATTGGAATGCTAACAGGTTTGCTGCTTGGATTATTGATTGTGATTTTACAAGACAAATTCCAATTTGTATTAATAAATGGAGTTGATGCCTATCCTGTTTTGATTAAAAAATTGGACATCGTGTACATTTCAATAACGGTGTTAACCATTGGAGCTATTGCAGCATGGTTTCCAGCTGCAAGCTCTTTGAACAAACGGAAGTTGCTTTCCAGTTAATTAATTCCCGAGAATTTTATAAAGCTCATCTAAATTCGGAGCTAGAATAATTTCAGTTCTCCTATTTTTTTTGCGAGCTTCAGGGGTATTTGCTTTTTCGATAGGAAAATATTCTCCTCTACCCGCGGCAGTTAATGCACGAGGATCTACTTTAGAATTTGCTGTTATTATTCTAACAATGGAAGTTGCACGTAAAACACTCAAATCCCAATTGTCTTTAATCGTTGCACTTTTAATGGGAACATTATCGGTATGACCTTCAATTAATACATTAATATCGGTTTCGCGCTCAAGCACTTTGGCTAGTTTTTTCAATGCGTCAACACCTTTAGAATCTACAACCGTGCTTCCTGATTCAAAAAGCAGACGTTCTTCTAATGAAACATATACTTTCCCGTTTTTAGTAGAAACAGTTAATCCATTATCCTGAAAACCAAGCAATGCAGACGAAACCTTTTCTCTCAATGCTGTAACTGTAGAATCTTTTCTTGCTAAAACTGATTCTAGTTCAGCCACACGTTTTTCTTTATTATTCAATTCTTCTTCATAAATACGCATATCGGCACTCAACTTTTCGACCTCTGCCTTGCGTTTTTCTAAATCAATTTCTGCATCTCTTAAACGATCTTCTTTCTTCTGCAATTCTTCTTGCGTGATTTGGTATTGACCCATCAACTTTTTATTATCATCGTCTTTCCCTTTCATTAACTGCGAATTGTTTTCGAGCAGTTTGTCGTACGTCTGATTTAAACGTTCAAAAGAGGATGTCAAACGGCGGTAAGTCAAACCCATGGAAGATGTATCAATCGACAAGGTTTTTATTTGTTTTGTCAAATCAGCCAATTGAACATCTAGTTCTTTTTCTCTGGCGTTGAAGGTTTCTTGTTTGGCTTTTAATTCAGCAAGTTCTTTTTCGCATCGATCTTTAGCCGATTTAACATCATCGAATTGTCGCGAAGGGATACACGAAACCAAGAGAGTAACAATCAATAAATAGGGAAGAATAACGCGCATACACAAGTTTATTTGACAAACCTATAGAAAGTTAATTCATGAAATAGACTCAATGCAATAAGTAATAAACATCCTTTAGTTAATCAATGAAACAATCATTAATAAAGATTTCAGAAATGGGATTTAAAAACTAAATCTACGATGCGCTGTTTAATAGAAATTGATTTTACTAAGCACCCATATAGTTAGGTCCAATTTTCACATTATTAAGAATCATTTTAATCAAGCATATTGTATAAAAAAGTAAAAGTCTATATTTGGCAATCTTAAAAATATCTACCCAATCTTATGCGTTACATTTTCCTTTTCCTTCTTACAATTATCTTTTCCCAAAATTCAATCGCACAATCTCGACTTTGCGGAACAGATGATATGGTTCGTAAATCCTTGAGCCGACATCCTGAATTACAAATTCAACGCGATGAATTGGAAGCTTTTACACAGCAATTCACATCTTCAAGCGATCGTGCTATTAAAGTGGTTCCTATTGTTTTTCATGTGATTCATAATTATGGATCAGAAAACATCGCAAAGTCTCAAATTGAAGATGCGGTTCGCATTATAAATGAGGATTATCAGTTATTGAACGATGATCAAGATGATGTTATTGCTGCATTTACATCCATTGTTGCTAATGTAGAATTTGAATTTCGATTGGCTCAATTAGATCCAAATGGCAATTGCACTGATGGTATTACACGAACAGTATCAACATTAACTTTTAATGCTGATGATAATGTAAAAGAGCTTGTTGTATGGCCAAGAAATAAGTACTTAAATGTTTGGGTGGTTGATAATATTTCTTTTGGTGCAGGTGGTTATGCTTACTTACCAGGATCAGCACAAGCTGCAGTTGACGGTATTGTTGTGCTTCACACTCAATTAGGGAGTATTGGTACATCTGGTGGAAGTAATTTTTCGGCAAGAACACTTACTCATGAAATTGGGCATTGGTTTAACTTAAGACATACATGGGGAACGACAAATTCACCAGGCGAAGCAGAGAATTGTTCTGACGATGACGGTGTAACTGATACTCCAAATACCATTGGTGTTGCAAATCAAAGTTGCAATTTGTTGCAGTCATCTTGCGGAAGCCCAGTAGATAATGTCCAAAATTATATGGATTACTCTACATGTGCGAAAATGTTTACGAATGGACAAAAGACACGCATGTTAGCTGCTATAAATTCAGGTACTGCAAGTAGAAATAATCTTTGGGCAGCTTCCAATTTAATTGCTACAGGTGTTAATGACACCGCTATTCCATGTTCACCAATTGCTGATTTCAAAGCAAGTGCTTTAGCTGCATGTACCAACTCAAACATTACATTTCAAGATCAGAGTTATAATGCAAGTATAGATGGCACGTGGAATTGGAATTGGTCTTTCCCCGGAGGAACGCCATCTTCATCAACAGATCAAAACCCAGTTGTAACATATTCAACACCAGGAAGCTATTCTGCTAGTTTAAACGTGAGTAATTCGGCAGGATCGAATGTAAAAACAAAGAGCAATTACATAATTATTAGCACCGCCACTCCAAGTTTAGTTTCACCAATTGTTGAAGGATTCTAAATTGCGGCATTTCCTCAAAACACATCTGATGCAACAAAGAACTGGCGATATGAAGGCACAGTAAGTAATGGGTTTGCCAGAACAACTGCTGCATTTGCCACTGGAGCCGCTTCGCTTAAATACAACAACCTTTCTGTAGCA
>CAXNNF010000309.1:0-3055 GCA_964203455.1 Bacteroidia bacterium | reverse complement strand
ATCGCAAATCCACACAAATTTCAAAATTTCATCGACAGGCGATATGCTCGTGTTATCAAAAAAACAAGGTGATGTATTCCTGCTGGCCGATTCACTTTTTTCTGGCGTTCAGGATCCTGATTTATCAAAAGCACGCATTCCAGATGGAGGAGCCATTTGGCAAAATAACAGCAATCCAACACCGGGAGATAGTAACCAATGAGAACAATTTTAATCCTGTTCGTTTTCTCATCCTTCCTGAATGCGCAGGATGTTGAACGGATTTTTCCGAAACAAAAAATAAGTGTTCCGGTGGAGGAACCATCGGATGTTTGCATAAAAGGCAACGAATTTATTATAGTGAGCGATAAAGGCGATGTGTTTTCACTGAGTAAAGATTTCTCGCAGAAGCGCTTGTTGCACGCAAATCTTTCGGACCCCGAAGGTGTTTTTTGTTCTGGCGATAGCATTTGGGTTGTCGAAGAACGCAGTCGACTTGTTACACAACTGCTCTATTCTAATCCAGCGGCAATACGATCGGTAGAAATTCCTTATTCGGGAGGACGCAATAAAGGGTACGAGGCCATCTGCCGCAATTCCAAAGGAAACTGGCTATTATTCACAGAAAAAGAGCCGGTGTGGATGATCGAACTTGACGCACAATTCCATGAAATAGGTCGTGCCATTTTACAGGTTCCGGGCGATGTTTCGTCGGCTGCATTTTATAATGGACAACTGTTTTTACTGAGTGATGAAGCCGCTTGCGTATGGAAAATGGATCTGGCAATGAATAAAATCCTCAAGACCTACACCTTCAACATCCTCAATGCAGAGGGTTTGTGCTTTGAGGCCGATGGTAGCATGTGGATACTGAGTGATGCCGAACAGAATATATATCAATTCGAGAAAAGGCAATGGTAAGAAAACTGATATTTTCTATGATGGGAGTATTCGCATGCGGATTACTCCCCGCACAGGTAAGCCTTACTAATGGTGTGAATTCACTCGAAATATCGGGTTCTGTTAGCACTTATTACAATTATCGCATACTAGATTCAGTTTCGACCGAAAAAGACAAGAACCGCTTCAACCTGCGTGATGCCCAAATTCAGCTCGAAGGCCGGAAAGGTAAGAACTGGGAATATGAACTACAGGTTGATTTAGCCGACTTGGGAATTGGTAGTGTCGATCCAGAGAATCCCGGATTGATGGATGCCTGGATGAAATACAAAGGTTTTTCGTGGTTCGACATCCGCTTGGGATATGGAAAACTTGCCTGGTCCCGCTCATCGCTTACTCCCTTTTCCTATTCTGCCTATTGGCAACGTCCCGAGTTTTTGCGGGGCAGCATTTTGAGCCGCCGCGATATAGGCTTGGAATTGAGCAAGGAGTTTTTCAACCAGCGCCTAGTAATTATTGGTAGCGTTTACAATGGTTTGGGCGAAGTTAGCTTACGAGGAGACAACGATGTTACTGGTGCACTCGAATACGTTGGTCGTATAGAATTTGCGTGGCCCATTGCAATGAAGTACCGCGAAACCGACGACAAGCACTTGCGCAAACCTGTAGTAAACATTGGTATGGGCGGTCGTTACACCGAACGTAATTTGCCACAAGGAGAGCTTTTTCCATCGAGTGCCGCCGGCGAATACGGGCTTAAACTCACCAACGGACGCAAATTTAGTTTGGGGGCTGATGGTGTTTTAATGTACCGAGGACTTTCAATCAATGCAGAGTTTTATCAATCCGTAAATACGCCACAGGACACTGCAAGTGCCTATTTGCAGGGAATTACGTCTGCCAAAACCAAGGGTGTATATAAAACAGGCGGCTATGTAGTACAAGGCAATTATTTCATCAAACCTTTGAAACTTATCCTTTCGGCACGATACGAAAATTATAACCTCAACGATTTGTTGCCCGGCACCAACGAGCGTATATCGGGAGCTATTGCATATCAGTTCGACGGTTTCCGTTCGATGATTAAGCTCCAGACTTTGCACATTCTTCAATTCGAAAACCTTCGACCACCCGATTGGACCGATCAGTTCCGCATTGGCTGGCAATACATGTTCTAACCTTATTTTTCAGTCCATTCCATGAAAAGAATTCTTGTTTTTCTGTTTTCTATTTTACTCACATTCGCATCTGAAGCGCAGGCGTTGTTACCCGGTAGCATTGCATTTTTATCTTACCAAACCAATGCACCCGATGGATTTGCTTTCGTAACCCTTCAGGATTTACCTCAGGAAACAAGCATCTCCTTCACCGACAATGGCTGGAATGGATCTGCTCTTTTTACCAACGAGCAAACGCTAGTTTGGACAAGTCCCGATTTTACTTTGCCGATTGGTACGGTCATCACTGTGAGAGATAATAATGGTGTGCAAGAGTTAATCGGCCCCGGTGCAATTAGTGGTGGACTTCCAAGTTTGAGCGCGACTGGCGATCAAGTGTTAGCATACACCGGAACTGATTTGGCACCGGAATTTATTGCCGGAATTACAAACAGCAACTGGCTTGCGGTATGCAATACTGCGGATTTAACAAATACTACGTGCTTGCCATCAACACTTGTGAACGGGGTAAATGCGCAATCGCCAGTGAACTCTGAAACTGTAGTAACGAATATGTTTTTTGAAATTGGTGAACTCAACGGAACACCCGATCAAATTAGAACAGCACTCATGAATTGGAACAATTGGACCGTTTCGAGTGATGTTACTGCAGCAGGATTCACCGTTTGGCCCGATTGGGAATTTATTGTTTCCGCACCCGCACCTTTGAATTTTACCTTTGATAACAGCAGTGTATTGCTTACCGAAGGAGCATCAGGAAGCAGTATTGAATTTGTATTGGATGGACCTGCATACGGAAATCAGCGCATTGGTTTCCTGGCAAGTGGGATGATTTCTTCGGGCGATTTGTCAAGCAATCCCTCCTTTTTTAACGACACCCTTTGGATAGAGTTTGCCAGCGGCAGTAATGCGGCAGTACTCGACATCGCAGCAGTTGAGGATTTGAGCCCCGAAGGAACAGAATCAGGTTTTTTAAGCCCTGTGTTTTTTAGTTCGGG
>CAXNNF010000308.1:0-3056 GCA_964203455.1 Bacteroidia bacterium | reverse complement strand
CTTTCCGGCAATTAGTAACTCATTGTCGTTTCTGTATTCAAGACAATAGGTCCGCGTTGTACCGCTGCCCTCAAAGGCATAACTATAGCGATAATTACCCAACGAGTCATATTGAGCGATGAAACTGGAATTGGATGTGTTTTGTGGTGTGCCGTAAAAAAGGGGAGAAGGATCAAAATCGCATGGCTGTGGTGCATTTCCTGCTATCCAGAAATTGTCGGTATGGGCTTCAAAGCGAATGGCCGAACTTGCATCGCTGCCGGTCCCACCAATTTTAAAGCCTGTTATTAAATGCAACGAAGTATCATACATGGCGACGAAAATATCATCCGAAAAACCATCTGAAAAAACCTTGAATGAATTTCCAAGCGGATTGATTTCAAGACTGTCGGAAAAAACACCGTTTACAAGAATTTTAGTTCCGGAAGTATTTATATCCAAGCGATTTAAACCGTCGAAATTGTAGGGCCCTGTTAACACTATACCTGCGAGGTAATCCATGTCGGTTGAATATTTTGCAATGAAACCATCTTTCGTGCTTGCCGCTAAAATTGCAGAAGAAGAAGAAGGGTCAAAATCGACGGGTGCACGAATCGAGCCTGAAATAAAATAATTTCCGCCCGGCATAAACACAAGATCGCCCGATAGATCCTGCGACGTGGAACCAAATTGTTGTACATCCAGAAATTCACCCTCAGGCGAGAGTTTGAGTACAAATAAATCGGTTGAACCTGCAGTTGTGCGCGTTGTTGATGTGCCAATTGCCGGGTCAAAATCAACGGTACTTTCGAAATGACCGTAGGCAATGATATTGCCCGTTTCATCAGCAAGCAATTGGGCGAGATAACGAATTCCGCTGTTAGGACAAAACAGCCCACCAGCCCAGATAAAGTTTCCCGATGTATCGAATCGAGCCAGGAAAATATCGTTTGCAACGCCAACCTCTGAGAGAAAAAACGTATCCTCAGGAGCCGGCGATGGATTAAAATCTACAGTAGAGTTGTAGGTGCCTCCAATGAGCAAATCATTGTTTTTTCCAAACGTAATTTGGAGTCCAAAATCGAACGACGGCCCCCCAAGCGCATGCGCCCAAACCAGTTCTCGCTGAGTATTATACTTGGCAATAAAGGCATCACCTGCATTGGCCGCTAGAAAATATGGAGTGCCAAGCGGATTAAAATCCAATGTTCCGGCAAAGGTTCCAATGGCATAGAAATTCCCGAGCGAATCAACAATAATTTCATTAACTGAATTTTCTGGAGTCAAGGAACTTCCAATGCCGAAGCCTTCAAAATGTGATAGTTGCGCGCTTACCGTTAATAAACCTGAACCGAAAAGGCAACATATCAATAGTGTGTGCTGGAGTTTTTTCATATGTTGAGCCGAAATCAAAAAAGATGCCAGTTGGTTATACTATTATGATTCGTCACGCTCGAGACTTACTATTGCAATCTCGTAATAGAAAACCCTTCCAAGCTTATTCCATTTACAATCGGCTGAACCTGTTGTCCGGTAATTTGGAACGGAATTGCTGTTGAGAAATCTTGAGCTACCGCTTGAAATTCAGTAAACGAAGTTCCATTAAGTGAGATTGTTCCCGTAAATTTTGCATCAGAAACAGAAACTCTATACAAACGAGCTTTTAGCTCCCATTTGCCTTGTGAATTTGCAGGAAAACTGAATGTATTAGTTCCAAATTTTAGTCGGATAACAGAAGTGTCGGTAGTCATTTCCCCGAAAGCATGAACGTCAATAAATTGACCATCTTGAGAAAATGTGGATGATGGTATTACAAACGTGCCCATAATTACTTCTGCAATTCCAGCAACACCTGTTTGATTTAAAGAACTGAAAAGCACATTTGATGGAACTGGTGGAATTTGAGTTAAGAGTTCTGTCCAATTGCCCGATTTAAAATACCAAAATGAAGACGTGCTTGTATCATAAACAAGTAAACCTTCTGCTGGATTGCTAATAGCATTTCGATCAGCGCTCGTCATTCGTGGCGTTAAAAACCCTTTGTTCGTTGCCGAAACTTCTAGTCGGGCGCTTACATCAGGGGTTAGGGTTCCTACACCCATGTTATCGGTTTGAGCCGAACTCGTAAGGAATACAAAAAGAAAAAGAGTGGTAATTATTGGTATACGCATGGAGCAAATCTAAGAAAGGATGTTGTTTGAATCGAAAATAAAAATTCATCAAAGTCGTTTCCTATATTTAGGGTTGATGAATTACGAATCATTGGTCAAAAATACTACTTTTACATACGTATGAAAAAGGCCGCTCTTATTCTAATTTTAATAGCATCGATGGGATTTTCGAGCTGCTCCTTATTTAAGAAAAAATGCAATTGCCCAGATGTTCATCGTCAAAAACGTGTTGCGTTACTTAATGATAAGGCACATTTCGAGTTGATATAATTTCATAAATAAATTGAGGGACGTTTCGAGTTATTTGTATTTTCGCAGTCCGTAGATTCATTCTAAATAAGTAAATGCAAACCGATCTTTCTCAAGTTCCTATTGGAGAATCCGCCATTATCTTGGGTTTTTCTGATGAAGAAATTTCATTGAAGTTGATTGAGCTTGGTTGTATTCCTGGAACCCAAATTACAATGATTCGGAAAGCTCCGTTTGGAGACCCATTGGCTTTTGCTTGTTCGGGATCTTTAATAAGTATTCGTATTCATGAAGCCACTACTGTTAATGTAGACTGCTTATAAGAAAACCGTGGAAGAAGCCATCATCAATATTGCTTTAGTTGGGAATCCCAACAGCGGGAAATCGACTCTTTTCAACGCTCTTACTGGTTTGCATCAAAAAACGGGGAATTTTCCTGGGGTAACTGTTGAGAAGCGTACAGGACAAGTGCGCATGTTTCACCCCAAGGACAAAAGCCGTAAAACGGTTAAATTTATTGATCTACCGGGGGCGTATTGCTTGTTTCCAAAATCACTTGACGAATTAGAAACATTTAAGTTACTCACAGATCATAAATCGGAAGATGCTCCCCATATGGTTATCATCGTTGCAGATGCCTCCAATTTAAGACGCTCG
>CAXNNF010000307.1:0-3071 GCA_964203455.1 Bacteroidia bacterium | reverse complement strand
AGATTGGTGTACTCATTTGAAATAAGTGAAACAATAGGAATCGTATGGCTTATTCCTATGAAATACGAATTGTTTTCAATGAAACCAGCCGTTAAATTACTGCCTGCAGCAGCCAAAGCTCTTGCACGAACAACCGTATTACTTGAAATATTAAGAGGAGTAGTGTATACAGGATCAGCAAGTCCGGGTTCAGAGCCATCAAGAGTATATCTAATGGAAACACCTGAATCTGGACTACTTAAAGTGAGTGTTTGTGCTGAAGGATAAATTCCTGGTGCAAGACTCATCGTTGGGGTAGCTGTATAACCATCAAAAGCAACTGATGAATTTGTTGCATTTGGACATGGAATCGCAAGCACTTTCCAGGAACCTCCATCTGGGAATCTGCCTCTGCTTTGGTTTACCAAGGTTGGGCTCAACGTGTAACTATCAATTAAAGTGGCTCCATTATCTGAAAAAAGTATGGTTTCGCCAGAGGTTTGTGTCAACTTGAAATTTGTATGAAGTTGACCAACAATTTGATTTCTACCAGAGCAAATGAAAATTCTAAATCCTCCCACTGGGATGATTGTACCTGCTGGAATCTGCCATTTAGAAGGGAGAGCGGGATTGTCGCTTAGAAAATAATTACTAATGTCTGCAGCACTTGGTCCAGCATTGTATAATTCTATCCAATCTTCAAACTCTCCAAAGCCATCAGCGAAATTACTCCTGTTCGAGGCAGAAACTTCGTTAATTAAAACTTGAGCATGAACGTTCCCGAATATAATAGTGAAAAACAGTAGAAGACGAATCATAATGGGATAAACCCAGTTAATTGTTGAATATTCAAATATAGAGCATATACTATCAATTTCAGTTTTTTGATTGAAAGTTTTATTCAATTAGGATCCCCATTTTTCCCATTTGATAGTCTCGCATTGCAATCATCAGTTCAGTTTCGTTGCTCATTACAAAAGGTCCATGACTCGCCATGGGTTCATTCAAAGGCTTGCCACTCATAAACAACATGCGCGTATTTTCGAGTGCTTCAAATTCTATAGAGTTTCCATCTTTGTTGAAAAGAACAGCATGCAATGCTTCGGCTAAACCATAACCTTCCACTGTAATTTTCCCATCAAGTAGATAGAGAAATACTTCATGGTTTTCAGGTACGTCAATTCGAATTTTTCCACCTTTCTCCGCTTGTAAAGTTGCAGAATTGACTTCGGTAGCAGTTGGAACTGGACCTACAAGCCGCATTAAATTTCCGGTTACTACGTTTACCGAGATTTTTCCGTCAGCCGATTTTGTATTTGGTGTATTTTCGGCTGATAAAGGATGATATTCTGGTTGCTTCATTTTTTCTGCCGCTGGCGTATTCACCCACATCTGAATAATTTCTTGTCGAGATCCTCGTTCGTGAATGTCGAGTGGTGGTCGTTCACTATGAATAATTCCCATTCCAGCATTCATCCATTGAACGCCGCCTTCGTAAATTACACTGTTGTTTCCGCGGCTATCTCGATGATGAACGCCTCCTTTGAAGATAAACGTAACGGGAGAAAATCCGCGATGAGGGTGTGGTCCAACGCCTTCGTTTTTCAAATCGGCATCATGGGGAATCGACATGTTTGCGTGATGAAGGAGTAAAAAAGGATCAGGGTAATCAATTTTTGCAGATGGAAATGGCTGGCGAACTCGCAATTTTCCCATCGGATATTCCTGCGCATAAAGCAAAGCACGAACACTCCTGTTTTTAAAATTTGTCATAGTAGATTTAAAAAATTCGAACTTCCCAAAATTACTTTAATATTGACGATTGATAAGATTTGTAAAGGGATTAAGCATCGAAAAAATCTTGAACAAACGTGTTAAGTCATTGTCTATATTAGCATCGAAAAAATTTAAAAAATGAAAAGTCTCAATTTACTTATCAATGTTGTTTTAAGTGTCGCTGTAATCGTTTTGTTCGCGCTTCATTTTTCATCCAAAAAATCGGGTGCTACCGAAGCCAAAACAATGGGAAATGCCAAATCGGGTTCATTAAATGTGGTGTTCTTTAATTCTGATTCTTTGATGAGTCAGTATGAAATGTTCAAAGATGAGCGTGTAATAATGGAGACGAAGACCAAGCAAGCCGAAAATAATTTCATTGCTGAACAAAAGAAATTTGAGAAAGAAGCGAATGAATTTCAACAACGCGCTCAGTTTTTAACCATTACCGATAAAGAAGCAAAGCAAGAAAAACTTTATAGTGAGCAACAACGATTGGTTCAAATGGAACAAACCTTATCAGCCCAATTGCAGAAAGAGGAAGCCGAAGTGAGCAAACGTATATTCGATACAATTGAAGTTTTTTTAAAGGATTACGCCAAAGAAAATAATTACACGTATGTGTTATCCTACAAACGAGGGGGTGGAATTTGGTACGCTGAACAAGGCTTAGATATTACGACCGATGTTGTAAAGATTTTAAACGAACGTTATAAAAATAAAAAAGCCGAATAATTAAATTCAGCTTTAGTTAAAGTGCCCAGAACAAGATTCGAACTTGCACAAGCTTAGCTCACTACCCCCTCAAAGTAGCGTGTCTACCAATTTCACCACCTGGGCATTGTTCGGCAAAAATAGAAAAAAGATCTGTTAAGCACATGCAGCAAATACTTTTCATTTGTGGAATGCCAGGAAGTGGGAAATCTACATTAGGGAAGCGACTTGCAAACAAGCTTTTATATGATTTTCAAGATCTTGATAAATGCGTAGAAAAATATTCAGGTCAAACTCCAGCTTCACTTATTCATGCTTTTGGTGAAGATCATTTTCGAAAGATAGAAGCAGAAGTATTACGATCAATCTCTTTGCAAAATTCGTGTGTTGTTTCGTGTGGAGGAGGAACTCCTTGTTTTTACGATAATTTGAATTGGATGAAAAAGCAGGGAACATTGATGTTTCTTGATGTTCCACTAGTAACTCTAATACAGAGAATTCTTCAAGCAGACGGTCTTAAAAAAAGGCCCTTGTTGGGCGAAAATCAAGAAGAAGCAAAAAATAAACTGTCGCAAATTTGGCTCGAAAGAGAACCTTTTTTC
>CAXNNF010000306.1:0-3074 GCA_964203455.1 Bacteroidia bacterium | reverse complement strand
TTGTTATCAATAATTCCATCATTATTGAGAGAGGAATTCCGAAGGTTTTGATATGCATTATACCAGTAAATTTCAGTTTGCATCTCTTGCCCTAGTTGAGCATCTTTGACAGAAACTCTACTTTCTTCTTCTTTCATACTCTCTGGCATCGCATCCGATTTCTTTCGGGATGATGCGGGAATCGATTTCTGAATTCGTATCGCTTGAACTTTTTCTTTTTTTGAACTGGACTCCTGTTGAGCTTGTCCCCATAGAATAATGGGCAAGAAGAACATCAGAATTGAAATACGAATACTGGATAAATGCATAATGGAAGACAATATGGCGGCAATATGCCAATTTTAAAATAGGGTTCAACAAGTTCTGTCTTTGTTTCGGTATTCGACAAAAATAAATTATATCTATTTGATTATCTGTTAAATAAAATTAACAAACATTCATAATCGAATTAATGTTTATAAGAGAATGAAGGCAAAATGTCATCTGCATTGCTCTTGGATAAATCTTTGCAAAACGATTTCAAAAAAACAAACTTATATCATGGCTTTAGAAATAACAGATGCAAATTTCGAAGAACTTGTTCTTAAATCAGACAAACCCGTACTTATTGATTTTTGGGCTGAATGGTGTGGCCCTTGCCGCGTTGTTGGTCCTATCGTAGAAGAATTATCTCATGATTACGAAGGAAAAGCAGTAGTTGGGAAGGTAGATGTTGATAGCAACCCAAACATTTCCATGCAATTTGGGATTCGTAACATTCCAACCTTGTTGGTTTTTAAAAATGGTCAAGTTGTAGACAAGCAAGTTGGTGCAGTTCCAAAATCGGTTCTAGCTCAAAAGCTTGATGCTCAAATGAGTTAATCGAAAAATTTAAAAAACACAGTGTTCATTCGCTGTGTTTTTTTTGTACTTTTCAAAATGCCCATCAACCGACAGGAAGTTCAGCAGTTTGGCCACCTTGAATTATTGGCTCGACAAGTTGTAGAAGGTTTTATTACCGGAATGCATAAAAGTCCATTTCATGGGTTTTCTGTTGAATTTGCTGAATACCGTGCTTACAATCAAGGGGAATCAACCCGATACATCGATTGGCGTTTGTTTGGCAAGACCGACAAATTGTATACAAAGCGATTCGAAGAAGAAACCAATTTGCGTTGCCAAGTTGTAATTGACCGATCTGCTTCCATGTACTATCCTTTGGAAGCTCAGGAGAAAGGCAAAGACAGCAAACTAAGTTTCTCGGTAAAAGCAGCAGCATCGCTGTTTTACATGTTGAACAAACAACGCGATGCGACTGGGCTAAGTGTATTTTTGGAAGATTTGGAAATCCAAACACCAGCCCGTTCGTCTGGAGTTCACATGGCCATGTTGTATGCCGAGTTGGAAAAAATGATGGATACGCCTTGGGATAAAAAACCCGGGAAAACCAATGCTGCACAAGTGCTTCATACCATTGCAGAAGCCGTTCACAAACGCAGTCTAATCATGGTTTTTAGCGACATGTTCGAAGAAACCAACAATCTAGAGCACTTATTTTCAGCGCTTCAACATTTAAAACACAACAAACATGAAGTGGTTTTATTTCATGTGGCCGATAAACAAAAGGAATTAGATTTCGAATTTGATAATCGTCCGTATCGATTTGTTGATCTCGAAAGTGGTGAGGAAATAAAACTTCAACCCAACGAAGTGCGAGAGAAATATTTGGAACAAATCCAATCACTTACCGCCGAATTAAAATTACGTTGTGCCCAATACCATATCGATTATGTGGAGGCCGATATCAATCAAGATTATTCGCAAGTGCTTCTGCCCTATCTGATGAAACGTGCCAAAATGCGCACATAAAAAAGCCCCGAAATTCTCCGAGGCTTTATTGAAATTCCAAATTTCTATTGTTCGTCTTTTTTCTCCGGACGCATTTGCGGGAAGAAAAGCACATCTTGTATAGATTTCGAATTGGTCATAATCATTGCTAATCGGTCGATTCCAATTCCCAAACCTGCCGTTGGTGGCATTCCATATTCAATGGCACGCAGGAAATCTTCATCCAAAACCATCGCTTCTTCATCACCACGTTTACCCAGTTCGAGTTGCTCCTCAAATCGCTTACGTTGATCGATTGGATCATTTAAGTCGGAGAATGCATTACAAATTTCTTTTCCGTTGCAAATCCCCTCAAAACGTTCAACCAATCCTGGCTTGCTTCGGTGTTTCTTTGCAAGTGGTGACATCTCAACCGGATAGTCGGTAATAAATGTAGGTTGAATCAAATGCGGTTCGCAGGTTTCGCCAAAAATCTCATCGATAATTTTCCCTCTTCCCATCGAAGGATCAATTTGAATATTCATTTTCTTGGCTGCAGCGGCCATCGTTGCTTCATCCATGTCCGAAATATCAACCCCAGTAAATTCATGAATGGCTTCATACATCGTCATGCGTTTCCAAGGACGTTGAAAATTGATGAGATGATCACCCACCTGAACTTCTGTTTTTCCATGAAGATCGAGCGCCACTTTTTCAACCATCTCTTCGACCAAATCCATCATCCAATTATAATCCTTGTATGCCACATACAATTCCACTTGGGTAAATTCCGGATTGTGAAAACGGCTCATTCCTTCGTTTCGGAAATCTTTCGCGAATTCATATACACCATCAAAACCACCTACAATCAGGCGCTTTAAATACAATTCGTTTGCAATGCGCAAATACAATGGCATGTCGAGCGTATTGTGATGCGTTTTAAACGGACGAGCTGCAGCTCCTCCATAAATAGGCTGTAAAATGGGCGTTTCCACTTCTAAGTAGCCACACGTGTTTAAATACTGACGAATTGAATTGGTTAATTGGGTACGTTTTATAAATGCTTCTTTAACATGTTGATTCACAATCAAATCGACATAGCGTTGACGATAACGCAAATCAGGATCTGCAAAAGCATCAAATAATTCTCCGTCTTTTTCTTTAACGATAGGTAAAGGTCGAAGTGATTTTGTGAGCACTTTTAAGGAGTTAACATGGATGGTAGTTTCACCAGTTTGAGTAGTGAAGGCATATCCGCTAATTCCAAT
>CAXNNF010000305.1:0-3076 GCA_964203455.1 Bacteroidia bacterium | reverse complement strand
CTGCCGATTGGCAATTGATAGGAGAAGTGAAAAACAATTCACGTATTCAGATTCCGATCTTTGGCAATGGTGATGTTGATTCTCCCGAAAAAGCCATCGCAATGCAAGCGCAATATGGCGTTGACGGTGTTATGATTGGTCGTGCAAGTATTGGATATCCATGGATTTTCAATGAGATTAAACATTTCATGCGAACCGGAGAAAAATTGAGTCCGCCAACCATTGCCGATCGCGTAAAAGTATGTCGAACACATTTGGATGCCTCCATCGAATGGAAAGGCGATGTTCTAGGAATCATTGAAATGCGCCGACATTATACCAATTACTTTAAAGGCATTCCACATTTTAAAGAATATCGCATGCAATTAGTTACCCTGAACTCCTACGTTGAAGTTCTAGCGGTACTGAATGAAATTGAATCTGTTTTGGGAAATATCCCAACTGAAATTAACAACTAATTATGCTTCAACAACCAGTAAACAGAACCGAACTTGAAAAACTAGGGGAATTTGGTCTTATCGACCACCTCACAAGCGGATTTCAAATTCAAAACAAAAGCAGTAAACAAGGCATTGGTGATGACGCTGCGGTTCTAAATTATGGCGATCGCGATTTGTTGGTTTCGACCGATATGCTTGTTGAGGGAATTCATTTCGATCTAACTTATATGCCACTAAAGCATCTTGGATACAAGGCTGCAGTTGTAAATTTTTCGGATATCTATGCCATGAACGGCATTCCTGAGCAACTTACCATTGCACTCGCTTGCTCAAACCGCTTTCCGGTTGAAGCTTTAGACCAATTGTATGAAGGTATTGAAATGGCCTGCAAAAATTATGGTGTAGATTTAGTTGGTGGCGACACAACCTCATCGCTTTCGGGTTTGGTTTTAAGTTTAACGGCTATTGGAAGTGTTGAAAAAGACAAAGCTGTAAAACGCAATGGAGCAAGTATAGGCGATTTACTTGTTGTTTCGGGCGATTTAGGTGGAGCTTATGTTGGATTGCAATTGCTTGAAAGAGAGAAATCGGTGTTTATGGATCATCCCGATGCTCAACCCGATTTGGAAGGAAACGATTATATTCTAGAACGTCAATTGAAACCTGAAGCGCGTCGCGATGTTGTTGAGTTACTTGCTGAAATTGGTGTAACTCCCACTTCCATGATTGATATTTCAGATGGTTTAAGTTCCGAGATACTTCATCTTTGCAAAAGTAGCAATGTAGGTTGCGCGCTTTACGAAGATAAAATCCCCATTGATGCAACAACCTATAACATGGCGCGTGAATTTGAACTCGATCCAACCGTTTGTGCATTGAGTGGCGGAGAAGATTACGAATTGCTATTCACCATTAAACAAGACGATTTCGAAAAAGTGAAAGGCAGCATGCTTCTTTCGATTATTGGACACATGACAGATGCCGATGAAGGCGCTGTTTTGATTGATAAAAGCGGTGGTGTTCATCCATTAAGTGCTCAAGGATGGAATAGTTTTCAAGGAGATAATGAGTAATCGGATGCCAAAAGCAATTTGGATTAATCTGTTAATTTGTATCAGCTGCAGTTTAAGTTTATCTGCGCAGGGAATTCGACATTTCGAAATTCCTAAATCCAAAAACCCTGCTGCATTAGTTTCGCATATAGCTTATGCGCTCGAATACAACGAAACGCATGAGCAGGCAAGTTGGGTGGCCTATGTTTTAACGAAAGAAAAAACCGTTCGAGTAGCCGAAAGAACGAATAAGTTTCTATCCGACCCAATGGTAAAAACGGGAAGTGCCGACAATGGAGATTACTCCAAATCAGGATACGACAGAGGACATTTGGCTCCTGCTGCCGATATGGGCTGGTCAGCGAAAACTATGGCTGAATCGTTTTATTTCAGCAATATGAGTCCGCAGGTTCCAGCATTTAATAGAGGAATTTGGAAACGAACCGAAGAGCTTGTTCGCACTTGGGCAATTGCATACGATTCACTGTATGTTGTAACTGGCCCCGTTCTGAACGGAAATCTTCCTTCCATTGGGGCAAATCATGTTTCCATCCCAAATTATTATTACAAAGTCATTCTCGACTACCATCGACCCGAAGTGAAGGCGATCGGAATAATAATGCCGAACGCCGCTTCTTCTGAAACCATACAACATTTCGCGGTTTCAGTCGATAGCGTTGAACATCTTACAGGAATTGATTTCTTCCCATTGTTAAGTGATGTTGAAGAATCGAAACTCGAAAAACAATTGTGTATTCCTTGTTGGCAATGGGATGCACATTCAAGTAAATCAGGAGGCGTTACACCTCATAAAGATTCGGGAAAATCTAAAAACCAAGTAGGCGAATCTATGCAATGCACGGGTTCGACAAAATCGGGGAATCGCTGCAAACGTATGACAAAAGATGCCGATCAACGATGCTATCAGCATAAATGAAAAATCGGCTGAATGAAAATTTTAATCCACTCAGCCGATTAATAAAATCAGAGATTATTAAAGAGTACCTCTTCGCGCCTGCTCTCTTTCAATAGCTTCGAATAATGCTTTGAAATTTCCTTTGCCAAATGCACGAGCTCCGCGGCGTTGAATAATTTCAAAGAATAGCGTTGGACGATCTTCAACCGGCTTGGTAAATATTTGAAGTAGATAGCCTTCATCATCGCGATCCACTAAAATATTTAAGCGACGAATATCTTCCATATCTTCCTCAATATCTCCAACACGCGCATGAAGATCATCATAATAGGAACTAGGAACTTCTAAAAAATCTATTCCCCTACTTCGTAAATCTGCAACCGTTTCAAGAATATTGTTGGTTGCAACTGCGATATGTTGCACGCCTGGTCCATGATAAAAATCTAAATATTCTTCAATCTGAGAACGTTTCTTCCCTTCGGCTGGCTCGTTAATCGGGAATTTCACGAAACCATTTCCATTGGAAACAACCTTCGACATTAAAGCAGAATATTCGGTAGAAATATCTTGATCATCGAATGAGATGATGACTTTGAATCCAAGAACATCCTCATAAAATTTCACCCAGGTATTCATTTCTCCCCAACCCACATTCCCAACACAATGGT
>CAXNNF010000304.1:0-3085 GCA_964203455.1 Bacteroidia bacterium | reverse complement strand
CAATGGTCTTTGAACTTCCGCTCCAGCTCCTTTGCTTAATGCCATTGGGAGAAATCCGAGCGAAGCAACAAAAGCGGTCATCAACACCGGTCGCAATCGAATTTTAGTGCCCATGAGAACAATCTTTCTTAGGTCGGTCCAGCCCTCTTCTTTTAAGCGGTTAAACTCTGCAACGAGCACAATTCCATTGAGAACCGAAACACCAAAAAGCGCAATAAATCCAACTCCTGCCGAGATACTAAATGGCATATCCCGGACGGTTAACGCCAAAATACCTCCAATGGCAGAAAGTGGAATAGCCGAATCAATAAGCAAACCTTGTCGCACAGAATGGAATGAAAAATACAGCAATAAAAAAATGAGCAATAACGAAACAGGAACCATTACGCTAAGTCGTGCTTTTGCCGCATTTAAATTCTCAAATGCTCCACCATACGTGACAAAATATCCACTTGGGAGTTTCATTGATTTATCTACTTTTTCCTGAAGTTCGTTTACGATGGATTGAACATCGCGCCCTCGCACATTAAAGCCAACGATAATCCTTCGTTTTGCATCTTCGCGTTGAATTTGGTTGGGGCTATTTTTCAATTCTACAGATGCAAGTTGCGATAATGGAATTTGTTGCCCAGTAGATGTTGGAACAAGCATATTCCGGACATCTTCAATATTTTTCCGTTGGTCCCCTTTCAAACGAACAACTAAATCGAAGCGCTTTTCTCCTTCATAAACAAAGCCCGCCGATTGCCCTGCAAGTCCCATGTTTACTACTTTGTTGATGTCGTTGATTGACAATCCAAATTGGGCAATTGCAGCACGATCGTATTCAATCACAACTTGGGGGGCTCCGGTAATTGGTTCCACATAAATGTTTTGTGCTCCATCGACTGAGCCTGATAATTCACCCAATTTTTCAGCATAGGCAGCAAGTGTATCGATGTTTTCTCCAAATATTTTACACACCACATCTTGCTTTGCGCCCGTCATCAATTCGTTGAAACGCATTTGAACTGGATATTGAAAACTGAAGGAAACACCTGGAAGATCGGCAAGGGCTTCAGTCATTTTTTCTGACAGTTCGTTAAATGTCTCAGCCGAAGTCCATTCGCTTCTGTCTTTCAAAATTACCATCATATCGGCGGCATCCATCGGCATTGGGTCGGTAGGAATTTCACCGCTTCCAATTTTGGTTATTACTTTAATGACTTCCGGAAAACGATTTTTCAAAATAGCAGCTGCTTTCTGAGAATATTCAATCGAGGTCGATAAACTACTTCCAGAAAGCACACGTGTTTCAACAGCAAAATCACCTTCTTCCAAAGCTGGAATAAATTCACCGCCCATGTTGAGCAACAAGAAAAGAGAGATGGTAAAGAGGATTAAAACCCCAGAAATAATCATTTTCGGGAAATGCAAAACACGATCTAAGGCCGACTGAAAATGACGTTCAAAAAAGATCATCATTCGGTCTGAAAAATTTGGCTTATGGGTTACGTTCTTGCTCAATATCAAAGCGGAAATCATGGGCACGTATGTCAGCGAGAGAATAAATGCGCCCAATAGTGCAAAGGCAACCGTTTGTGCCATGGGTTTAAACATTTTCCCTTCTATACCATGCAAAGTGAGGATGGGCAGATACACCACAAGGATTATTATTTGTCCAAAAACAGCGCTGTTCATCATGCGACCTGCTGCCTTTTTCACTTCCGTATTCATTTCAACTTGTGTTCTTTTAAACAGATTCGCACTGATTTTCCCATGTGTTAATTGGTGCAAGGTTGCTTCAACAATAATGACGGCTCCGTCTACAATTAATCCAAAATCTAAAGCACCAAAACTCATGAGATTGCCACTAACTCCGAAAAGATTCATCATGATAATAGCAAACAACATTGCCAATGGAATTACAGAAGCGACAATGAAACCCGCTCGGAAATTTCCTAAGAATAAAATAAGCACGAACAACACGATTAGCGCCCCTTCCATTAAGTTTGTCTTAACTGTACCAATGGCATTATCTACCATTTTGGTTCGATCTAAAAAGGGCTCGATGACTACACCTTCGGGCAAGGAGTTTTGAATTTGGGTAACTCGCTCTTTCACATTATCGATTACCTCACTGCTGTTTGCTCCTTTTAGCATCATCACAATGGCACCTGTAACTTCGCCATCATCATTGTAACACATTGCCCCATATCGGGTGGCTGAACCTATTCGGACTTCGGCAACATCGCGAATGAGAAGCGGAGTTCCATTGGTCGTGTTTTGGATAAAGGTATTTTCTATATCCTTCATGCTTCCAACTAATCCTTCACTTCGGATGTATAAAACCGTTGGGCCTTTTTCGATGTATGCGCCACCGGTATTTTGGTTGTTCTTTTCGAGTGCCTCAAACACTTGGTTAATGGTAATGTTGTTTGCTTTGAGTTTATTAGGTTCAACAGCAATTTCGTATTGCTTTAAGTTGCCACCAAAACTGCTAACATCCGCAACTCCTTTAACACCCAACAGTTGCCTACGCACAATCCAATCTTGAATCGTTCTTAGTTCGGTGGAGGAATATTTGGATTCGTACCCTTCTTTTGGACGAACCACATATTGATAAATCTCGCCCAGGCCAGTAGTAACAGGACCTAAAGAAATTGTTCCAACACCTTGCGGTATTTCATTTTGAACCTGCAAAAGCCGCTCTGCCACTTGCTGTCGTGCCCAATACACATCTACATTATCATCAAAAACAATGGTTACAACAGAAAGCCCGAATCGTGAAAAACTCCGGATTTCGTGCATTCCTGCAATATTGCTATTGGCTAATTCGATGGGAAATGTAACGAGGCGTTCGATATCGGTTGCACCTAAGGATGGGGCAACTGTATTAACTTGAACTTGGTTGTCTGTAATATCGGGAACGGCATCAATTGGCAGACGCGTTGCTTCAAAACTGCCATAAATGATTAGGGCTAACACAAAAAGCCCAATGATGAGTTTGTTGTTTACTGAGAATTGAATGATTTTATTCAGCATTTCTCTAAAAATAAAATTGGGTTGAATAAAGCACGATTTGCGAATCTATTCATACAGATTT
>CAXNNF010000303.1:0-3090 GCA_964203455.1 Bacteroidia bacterium | reverse complement strand
CGATGGTTCGTATGGCGCAAGAATGGAGTTTGCGTTATCCATTGGTTGACGGACAAGGAAATTTCGGATCTGTTGATGGAGATAGTCCCGCAGCAATGCGTTACACTGAAGCGCGTTTAAAGCGAATTGCGGAAGAGATGTTGGCTGATATTGATAAGAACACAGTCGATTTCAAATTAAACTTCGATGATTCATTAGAGGAGCCAACTGTTCTGCCTGCAGCTATTCCGAATTTATTGATAAATGGTGCATCAGGAATTGCTGTTGGTATGGCAACGAACATGCCTCCACATCAATTAGGAGAAGTGATTGATGGAATTTTGGCTTATATCGACAATCGTGAAATTACGATTGAAGAATTAATGAAGCATGTTAAAGCGCCTGATTTCCCAACTGGAGGAACTATTTATGGTTACGAAGGGGTAAAAGATGCATTTGAAACGGGGAGAGGACGCATCGTAATGCGTGCCAAGTCTTCGATTGAACAAGCTGATAATGGACGCGAGCGCATCATCGTTACGGAAAGTCCTTACATGGTGAACAAAGCGGAAATGATTCGCAAAACGGCTGAACTGATTAACGATAAGAAAATCGAAGGTATCAGCGATATGCGCGATGAAAGTGACCGTGATGGAATGCGCATAGTATATGAGTTGAAAAAAGATACAATCACCAATGTTGTATTAAACAATCTCTATAAGCATACACAGCTACAGTCTTCATTTTCAGTAAATAATATTGCACTTGTGAATGGTCGTCCTGAGATGTTAAATCTTAAGACACTCATAAGTCACTTTGTTGAACATCGTCATGACGTTCTTATTCGTCGCACTAAATTCGATTTAGAACAAGCTGAAAAACGAGCACATATATTAGAAGGATTTCTAATTGCACTTGATAATCTGGATGAAATTATCAAACTTATTCGTGCATCTCGAACACCTGATGATGCAAGAGAAGGTTTGATGGTCGGATTTAGTTTATCTGAGATTCAATCTCGTGCTATCTTAAATTTAACACTTCAGCGATTAACAGGACTCGAGCGTGATAAAATACGTGATGAGTATGCTGAATTGATGAAAACGATTGATCATTTGAAAGAAATTTTAGCAAATGAGACGCTTCGAATGACCATTATCAAAGATGAATTATCATTGATAAAATAGAAATACAACGATGAACGCCGAACCAACATTATTTATGCAGCGGATGGCGAGCGCATTGAAGATTTTATTGCCGATGAACCTTGTATTATTACGGTATCGCATCTAGGGTATATTAAACGTACCAACTTGAATGAATACCGCACACAAAAGCGTGGAGGTAAAGGTTCCATTGGTTCAAATACCCGTGATGAGGATTTCTTAGAGCATTTATTTTCAGCAACTACGCACAATTACTTGTTATTCTTTACGAAAAACGGACGTTGTTTTTGGATGCGCGCCTTTGAAGTTCCAGAAGGATCTAAAACATCCAAAGGAAGAGCGATTCAGAATTTAGTGAATATGCCACCGGATGATAAAGTAGTTGCTTATGTTAACGTAACCAGCTTGAGCGATCCGGATTACATCAATAATAAC
This sequence comes from Bacteroidia bacterium, assembly GCA_964203455.1. Taxonomy (GTDB): domain Bacteria; phylum Bacteroidota; class Bacteroidia; order M30B66; family M30B66; genus CALQRR01. The sequence goes on along the minus strand of CAXNNF010000303.1, from coordinate 1,510 downwards.
TTCATTATAATGTGTACCAATAAAGGTACAATCAAGAAAACTTCCTTGGAAGCATATTCTCGTCCACGTCAAAATGGTATTAATGCCATTACTGTGCGAGAAGGTGAGGAACTATTGGAAGCAAAAATGACGAATGGAACTAGCGAAATCATGATGGCTTTAAAGAGTGGTCGTGCGATTCGTTTCCCAGAAGCCAAAGTTCGTCCAATGGGAAGAAATGCATCTGGAGTTCGTGGTGTTACATTGAAAGATGAGCAAGACGAAGTTGTTGGAATGGTATGTGCTGAAACGGTGAATACACAAGTTTTGGTGGTATCAGAAAATGGCTATGGAAAACGTTCGGATATTGAAGAGTATCGTGTTACAAACCGCGGTGGAAAGGGGGTGAAGACCATCAACATTACCGAGAAGACAGGATCTTTGATTGCGATAATAGGAGTGAAGGACGAAGACGATTTGATGATTATTACACGTTCAGGTGTAACGATACGTACTCCAGTTGAGGATTTACGCGTTATGGGACGTAATACACAAGGAGTTCGTTTGATAACTTTAAAAGGAAATCAGAGCATTGCTGCTGTTGCATGTGTAGAGAAAGATGAAGAAGTAGAAGAGGAGTTAGGCGGTGAAGAAGGGAATGTAGATGGAAATGTAGAAGGAGCAAATGAACCGAATTCAGATCAACCAACTGAAGAATAAAAAATATCATATATGAAAAGAATCCCCCTGTTGTTCGTAGCAATTTCATTAGGGTTGCATGTTCAAGCTCAGCAAAGTAAAGTGGTTAGTGCCTACAATTATTTGGGCTATTATAACCAAGATAAAACGGATATTGAGAATTTGAAGAAAGCACGAGAGAATATCGATCAAGCTTCAACTAATGAAAGTACTTCTCAAAAAGCCAAAACATGGTATTATCGAGGTAATGTTTATTGGGCAATTCAGGAAAGTAAAAATCCTGAATTGATGGAAGCGACGATAAATCCGCTTTTAACTGCAGTAGAATCCTATAAGAAAGTATATGAATTAGATGCTAAATACGAATATGCAGAGGAAAGCTACGAAAAAGCTATGATTGGCTACCGTAATTTGGGAATTATAGCTTTCAATAAAAATGATTTCAATTCTGCATTGGGTTATTTTGAAAGCACAACTGAATTATCAGCTAAAAAAGGAGTAGTAGATACTTCGGCCATCGAAAATTCCTCAATTGCCTCAATGCGAGCTGGTAATTCAGCCAAGTCGATACAATATTTGAAGCAATTAATTTCCTTCGATATAGATAAAGATGGAATGCGTTTTATTCAATTGATGAAAGCGCAGAATTTAGCAGGAGATTCAGCTGCAGCAAAGCAAACAATGATGGAAGGAAGAACTAAATTCCCTAACGATCAGAAATTGCTCACTGAAGAACTTAATGGGTATTTACAAAGCGGTAAATCGGCTGAAGCAGAAAAGCTTTTAGCTATTGCAATTGAGAAAGACCCTACAAATCATTTGTTACATTATG
>CAXNNF010000302.1:0-3092 GCA_964203455.1 Bacteroidia bacterium | reverse complement strand
TCAGTTGTGCCATCTTCCCATGTTGGAATTTGCCAACAATCTGCATTTCCAAAGTTTGCAATATTACTTTCATCATTGTTAAAGGAAATTTTTTCTACATCACCATCGGGATGATGAATGCAAATTGCTTGCGCTGGAGCAACATCCTGACGCGACCATCCTGATAAAAAGGCAACGTACTCGGCAGGAATTTCACTCGCTAACTCCACTAAACAAAAATCTGAACCGGCATTACTAGCTCGAACAATACAACCTTGAACAATATCCGTTGTGGGTCCATCAGTTGTTGGCGTGCACGTTGGACTTTTATAGTTGAACATAAAAATATCCGTTGTTCCTAATCCACAATGATTGGCCGAAAGAACATAGGGCGTTCCATCGTGCAAGACATTATCAACCGCAGCACCCGAACAGTAACGAGAATTGTTTGATGTTAACAACAATATACTCGAACGAATTTGTTGCTCCCATGGATTTCCTTCGGGACAAACCACATTGTTGTTACACGCCCCGGAAGTATTGAAATCTTTATAGGACTTATTAAAATCGCGGTAACAATGAATGATATAGCTTAGGTGAATCTGCCCTTGACCAGCAACAGCAGCAGGTTCGGAATATTCCAATATAATTTGATCGCCTTGAACAGGCAGAGTCGCAAAATTCCCAACCTTGTTCTCGTTGGCATCTGTGAATGCTCCAAGAATTTGAGAACCATCGAGGTTGTAGACAAACATTTTTGCTCCTTTGGGAACATCGTACTGATCGAAAATCAGGTTGATGTTTGTCGCTCCATTTGACTTGATAAGTAATCTCCAAAGACGCGTTCCATTGGATAAAATACTTGTTGTTCCATGCGTTGATGGAGATATATTTACAGGAACATCTTTTCCAAAACGCAAGGATTTTTCACCATGTGATAGCCAATTTGCATCTTCATTGAGCAAATCTTGGTTGTTTATTGGTGATAATTTAAATGCTGCGGGTTCAGGAAGAATCTCTTTCTTGCCTAATCCATAAGGAAAACCTCCTGAATTTGGTTGCGCAAAGACTGAACAATAAGCAAGAATTGTAATGGATAAGAGGTAGATTTTTTTCATTGGTTGAATTACATTTAAGCAAATATAGATATTGGATTGAAATAATTATTAATCGCGAAACTCCTCAGCGAGAATTTCACGAAGTTGCTTAGGAGTGATGTTGTTTTTTAAAGCACCGTTTCTGGCAAGCGAAATTTCACCGGTTTGTTCGGACACAACTATGGAAATGGCATCCGATTGCTCTGAAATCCCAACAGCAGATCGATGTCGCAATCCCAATTGGAAAGGAAACAAGGTATTTTCGGTTAATGGCAATACACATTTTGCTGCTCTAATTCGATTGTTGGAAATGATGACAGCGCCATCGTGTAATGGATTATTTTTAAAGAAAATGGATTCCAAAATGTTGGATGTTATCTCAGAATCGAGACGTTCACCCGTGTTCGAAAAATACTTTAAATCCGACTTGCGTGTCAATACAATGAGCGCACCCGTATGTTGCAAAGCCATCTTCTGGCAGGCCGTTACAATGGACTCGTAGTTTAAGCTACCAAAAGCCGTTGAATTCAATCCAGAAAAGCCTTTATAATTCTCTTTGTTGAAAATTCCACGCGATCCAACCATCAATAAGAAACGTCGTAATTCTTGTTGAAAAACGATTATTAAAGCGATAAAACCCACACTGATAAATTGACCTAGAATGGTTGCTAACAAATGCATATTCAAGGCTTTCACCAGAATCCAAACGATGTAGAGTAAAAGGATTCCGAAAAAAATATTCACTGCATTGGTCCCACGAACCATGTTATATAGCTGATACAACAGCAACGCAACTATGATGATATCAACAACATCAAGCCAGCGCAGAGTAATAAACAAGGGAATCATCGAAAGCATATCTGCAAATGTAAGCAAGCTGTAATGCTTTTTTACTATTTAAATGATTGCACCTCGTTCAATTTACTTACAATTCGAATGGCTTCCATAGCAGGATTTACATCGTGTACTCGCAAAATATTGGCTCCGTTTTGAAGAGCGATTGTATGCAAAACAGTACTTCCATTTAACGCTTCGTCCGCTTTGCAATCAAACAAACGTGTAACCATCGATTTTCTGGAAATTCCTATTAATAATGGCTTTTCAAGGATTGAAAATGCGTCAAGATTATTGAATAATTGGTAATTCTGATCGAGGGTTTTCCCAAAACCAAAGCCCGGATCAATGATAACATCCTCTACTCCTTTCGATTTCATGGCATGTACATTTCTCATCAAATGATCAATCACTTCCTTGGTAACATCAACATAATTTGGATTCTTTTGCATCGTTTCCGGAACGCCCTGCATGTGCATCAAAACATACGGAACTTGAAGATCGGCAATCGTTTCAAACATTTTGGTATCAATACTTCCTGCAGAAATATCGTTGATTAAATCGGCTCCCAATTCCACGGCATTTCGAGCAACCGAACTATGATACGTATCGATGGAAATGTAGATTTCGGGAAATGCCTTTCGGACAATTTCCAAAGCAGGTTTCAAACGTTTCCATTCGTATTCTGCATCTGAAATAGCTGATCCGGGCTTGCTTGTGCTTGCTCCCAAATCGAGAAACAAGGCTCCTTCATCCACATGTTTTTGAGCAAATTGGAGTATTGAATGCTCATCTACTCGACTTCCAGAATAAAAAGAATCCGAATTCACATTTACAATGCCCATTATACAGGGCTTTTCAAAAGAAAATCGTTTTCCTCGAAGACTTATGCTTCGAATATCGGCGGAGGATGTTAATTTCGTGCCCTTGATTTTATTTTCCATGCAACAAACATCGGCACAATTCGACGCAGTAGTACTTCAGTGCAAAGAAATTTTTTTAAAAAAGACTACCGATTACGGAACATCGTGGCGAATATTTCGAATCTCGTCTATAACCGATCAGCTGTTTATAAAGGCTTCTCGCATCCGAGGCATTGAAACTACAGGCATTCATCTCGTTAACGAAGGCATCGAACCCGAATTTATTGGCATCATCAATTACGGCATCATGGGCTTGATT
>CAXNNF010000301.1:0-3096 GCA_964203455.1 Bacteroidia bacterium | reverse complement strand
TTTCGCACATGCGGGAAGCAATATCATAAAATTTAAATGATCCGATTTTAGATAAAACATGTAAAAGCGCTAAACTTAAATTAAGCTCAGAAACTTAAGATAAATGAATGTGATACTTCAATTTATCTTGATAAAGTAATACTGCCTTTCAGTTGATAAGATTTTGAATCAGTTCCAATAGCATCTAAAACATAAAAATACGTTCCATCAGGAGCATTACTTGCATTGCTTTGTCCATTCCATCCTGCAAATGCATCCGTTGATTTATAAATAAGACCACCCCAACGATTCCAAATCATTAAATCGAATGTGGATAGGTTTAGTGCTTCTACTTGAAACAAATCGTTAAAGCCATCCCCATTAGGACTAAAACAATTTGGAACAGTAATCTCTGATGGCAATTTAGGTAAAACACGGATTTCTATCGTGTCAATTCCAACACAGCCATTTTGATCGACTAACTCAACAATTACTGGATAAACCCCAGGTTCATTAAAAGTAAACAATGGAGCAAATTCCGAACTCGATCCTAATCCGTTAAAATCCCAGCTGTATGAAGAAATTGGATCGCTGGAGTTTACTGAAAAATCAATTTCCAATGGCGCATTTCCAGAATCAGGACTTGCTTGAGAATTAAAAGTAAAAACAGAACTACTAACTTCTAAAGTATCTGTTCCAATTCCACAGCCATTATTAACGGATAAAATATACGTTCCGGGTGTTATAACATCAATGCTATCACTTACACTTCCATTCGACCAAGAATTTCCGTTTGCTTCACTCGATGTTAATAGTAAACTAGCTCCAACACAAAGCACCGAACCTGAGGACAAAATCTGAGGCTGGACAACTCCTGGAATCGATAAAACCTCCACTGTATCGGTTGCTAATCCACAAAAATTACTAACCGAAAGCACATAGGTTCCTGCAGTGGAAGTAGTCAAGGTATCATTCAATGATAAATCTGACCAAGAAAAATTCTGATCGGTGGAACTTATTAATTGCACTGATTGTCCTGGACAAAGGCTTAAATTTCCATTCACTGTTATGCTTGCACTAGGCAAAGAAATTACCGAAACCGTAATGCTGCTTTGAATAATCCCGCATGCTCCAGTAACACTCACGGTATAGGTTCCCGATTGAGATACGGAAATATTCTGTGTTGTTTCGGATGTTGACCAAACATTCCCTGTTACATAATTCGAAACTAAATTAGTACTTGCTCCCTGACAAATTGAATCGGGGCCCGTTATGATTAATGGCTGAGGATTATCGACAATTTCGAAGGTAAATGAAATAGGATCTCCACTTAACAATCCGCACGCATCCGTTGGAGCTACCGAAATGGTATATGTTCCCGGGATTGTTGTTCCCCAATCAATCGTTATGGAATCTGAAATACTACTATCGTTTGGTGTGATAAAACTTGCTGTTGATGGAATATCAAACCAATTGTAAATTACTCCTGCAAACTCATCTGTACTAAAAATGGAGGTTGTTCCGGTACACGCTTGCAATGGGCCGTTTATATCATTAAACGAAGGAATTGGACCATTTAACTGAGGCGTTGTTAATTCCACATTATCAACAAATAAAAACTCATCATTTCGGTTGGTAGAAATTCCTAAGGTAAATCCAAATGTCCCAACACAACTTGGTATTTGAAAGGTGAATTGGCTTTGATTGATATCAACAGTAAGATTCCCCACACCCGTAAAAACAGTAATTGGGCTTCCCTCAACACCATCAAAAATGGGCGTAAATACTAAATTTTCACCTGTGTCCCAACCTGTTCCTGTACAGGCTGGCAAACGATTCCCGAAATTAAATTTTAACTCGCGTGTAAATTGGCTTGATGTACTAATATCAATATCGGAGAACGTAAATTGATTTAATGTTACTGGTCCATTTCCTGAACCTCCCGAAATACAACTACCTCCTCCTGCAACACCTCCAACTACAAGGGATTGAGAACCCGAAACCAAGTTAAGCGGTTGGGTTGATTCAAGCGTTCCATCTGCTGAAACAGCTGTTGCAGTGTATGTCCAAGAATCGCCTGGTTCAGCTCCTTGAAAAGCCAATTGAATTTGAGCGTGTAGGTTAACAAATGCTGACATAAGCATAAGCAACAAGATCAATGGAAAACGCGAAGTAGATTTCATACTGCGAAACTACTAAATGCGCATGAGAACTATGTTATGAAAATGTTATGCGCCCGACTGTTTGATTCAATAAGATTTAAATCCAAATTGTATTTAATTTTGAAACGATCAAATTAATCCACTCAACTTAAGGAAAAGGAAATTTCTGTATATAGAAATTTTTCGTGAAAATGGTGTTTGTATTCCCCTCCTATATTTTGCGCTCTCGTCATCATACTTTTCAATCCTTTTCCTTGTTTAAAAGGCAATGGATTTGATTGAATTGGGCCTTCTTTAATTTGCATTTTAAAATTCTGACTTGAAACACTTAGGTCGAAACGAAAGAATAACGCTTGGCTATGCTTGTTGATATTATTACATGTTTCACGTAAAATTCTGATTATTTGATCAATTTGCGTTTTGTTGAATTTTATCTGATCATTCACATTGATTTCACCAATCTCAACTTGAATTGAAGAAGACTTCGAAAAATCTTCTAAAACTCGAATGATTTCCGATGAAAAAGTTCCTGCATCAATTTTACCATCCGAATGCAAATCAACAATTACAGCTCGTGCATGAAGTCCAATTTCATCAAGATTTTCTCTCAATTTCAAAAGATTATCCGCCACAAGTTTTTTATTATTTTGATTTACCAGAATTCCATCTGTGAACATTCTTAATCCATATATTCTGCTTGCAATTCCATCATGTATATCGTCTGCAATTCGATTGCGCTCTTGTTTTCTATAGACTTCCGAGGCATTTAAAAGTTCCTCCTTTGTTTTCATCGCAATGATTTCAAAACGATCTCGTTGATTTTTCAATCGATTATATAGATAGACAATTCCAATTGTGACAACGATAAGTTCTGCAATCATACCTATAGTAATGGTATTCGGAATGAGCGATTTAAATAAAAGATGCTGTTGAATTACACCATTGATATTGAGTG
>CAXNNF010000300.1:0-3102 GCA_964203455.1 Bacteroidia bacterium | reverse complement strand
TGCCGCGCTCCAGAACGAGTTGCAGATCAGCCCATACGATAAACTACATTATCTAAACGAGCTTCAATTAATTTCAAAAGCATTTCACCTGTTACACCTTGAGCACGACTTGCACGATCAAAAATCAATGCAAATTGTTTTTCAAGAATTCCGTAAGTGTATTTTGCTTTTTGTTTCTCCTGAAGCTGAACACCGTATTCAGAAACTTTTTGACGTTTCTTTGAATTACCGTGTTGCCCTGGAGGGTAATTTTTCTTTGTTAGCACTTTATCCGGCCCAAAAATGGGTTCGCGGAACTTACGGGCTATCTTCGATTTTGGTCCAATATATCTTGCCATGAACTGAATTGTTAAAATGAAAAATTAAACGCGACGACGTTTTGGAGGACGACATCCATTGTGAGGTACTGGAGTAACATCAACAATTTCGCTTACTTCGATACCGCTGTTGTGAATTGTTCGGATTGCAGACTCACGTCCTCCGCCCGGACCTTTAACAAACACTTTAACTTTACGAAGTCCTAAATCGAAGGCAACTTTTGAACAGTCACCCGCGGCCATTTGACCAGCGTATGGAGTATTTTTCTTAGATCCGCGAAATCCCATCTTGCCTGCAGAACTCCAGGAAATAACCTGTCCAGTTGTGTTGGTGAGAGATACAATAATGTTGTTAAAAGTCGCATTGATGTGAGCATGACCCACTGCTTCTACTTTAACAACTCGCTTCTTGGTTGTTTTGGTTGTTTTAGCCATTTCTAATGGATTATTCTATTGTTTCTAACTCAAGAATTATTTAGTTACTTTTTTCTTATTAGCAACTGTTTTCTTCTTCCCCTTACGGGTACGAGCATTATTTTTAGTTGTTTGTCCACGAACTGGAAGACCTGAGCGGTGACGAATTCCTCTGTATGAACCAATGTCCATCAAACGCTTAATGTTAAGTTGAACTTCAGATCGAAGTGCTCCTTCTACTTTAAACGTGTTATTAATAATATCACGTATTTTTCCTAATTCGTCATCATTCCATTCCGATACTTTTTTATCGAAAGAAATTCCAGCTTCAGTTAGAATTTTTTGTGATGTAGAGCGTCCAATCCCAAATATATAGGTTAGACCAATTTCTCCACGCTTATTTTTGGGAAGATCAATTCCGGAAATACGAGCCATGTGTTTTTAATTTTGGTGCTTATCCTTGACGTTGTTTGAATTTGGGATTCTTTTTGTTGATTACATAGAGTCTCCCTTTGCGGCGTACAATCTTGCAGTCCACACTCCTTTTTTTGATGGAGGTTTTTACTTTCATTGTTTTGTTATTTGTAGCGATAAGTTATACGACCTTTTGATAAATCGTATGGAGACATCTCCACTTTTACCTTATCACCGGGTAAAATTTTAATATAGTGCATACGCATCTTCCCAGAAATATGAGCAACAATTACATGCTCATTTTCCAATTCAACACGAAACATTGCATTCGATAAAGCCTCGATTATTGTTCCGTCTTGTTCTATGGATGACTGTTTTGACACGTTTATTTATTTAATCAATTTGTTAAGCAATGAATAAATTCCTTTGTTTCAGAACATCTTCTACATACTCAAATGATGAAAGAATATCTGCTTTACCATCTTTTATTGCAATTGTATGTTCATAATGAGCGGAAGGTTTATTATCTGCAGTTTTGATAGTCCAACCATCTTTACCGTGAATAATATTTCTTTTCCCCATATTTATCATAGGCTCAATTGCTATAACCAAACCAACCTGAAGCTTTATTCCGGATCCCCTCTTACCAAAATTTGGTACTTCAGGTGCCTCGTGTAGATTTTTGCCGATTCCATGACCAACAAGTTCTCTTACAACAGAGTATCCATTCTTTTCGCAATAAGTTTGAATTTCGTAACTGATATCTTGAAGGCGTTTACCAGGCAAGGCTACACCAATTCCTCGGTATAAACTTTCCTTAGTAACCTTCATTAATTGCATAGTTTCATTCGGTATTTCACCAACACTAAAAGTGTATGCTGAATCTCCATAAAACCCATTCATAAGGACACCACAATCAACAGAGATAATATCACCGTCAACATAAGGTTGGTCATTTGGTATTCCATGTACAACTTGCTCGTTAGGAGAAATGCACAAGGAATTTGGAAAACCACCATATCCTTTAAATGCAGGAATACCGCCATTGTCTTTGATGAATTCCTCTGCAATTTTATCCAGCTGCAAACTGGTTACTCCGGGGTTGATGTTTTTAGCAACTTCCGCCAGAGTGCGGGCAACAAGTAAAGAACTATTTCTAATTTGTTCAATCTCTTCAGCGGTCTTATAATAGATCATCTGAAGAAAAAATTAGCTTGTCATACTAACTGGCGAACTTGTGTTTGTCCGACCTTTAATACGAGTATTTTTCATTAAACCATCATATTGACGCATCAATAAATGACTTTCAATTTGTTGAAGAGTATCTAAAACAACACCTACTAAAATTAGTAGAGATGTTCCACCATAGAATTGGGCAAATTTATTAGAAATACCAATCATCATTGCAACTGCAGGAAGAACAGCAATCAAAGCTAAAAAAATAGCTCCTGGTAATGTAATTCTAGACATGATATCATCTATATATTCAGCTGTCTGACGACCGGGTTGAACACCTGGAACAAAACCACCACTTCTCTTCATCTCTTCAGCCATGTTTTTAGGATTGACTGTAATTGCTGTATAGAAGTAGGTGAAAAGAATAATCATTACTGCAAAAGAAAAGTTATACCAGAATCCTTTAACATTTGAGAATGTTTGCATAATACACTGAAGAGATTCAATTCCTGCATAACCAACTACAGTAATCGGGATAAACATAATTGCTTGTGCAAAAATAATTGGCATTACTCCTGCAGAATTTACACGCAATGGAATGTATTGACGAATACCACCTACTTGCTTATTACCTTGAATTCTTTTAGCTACTTGAACAGGAATTCGACGAACACCCTGAACTAGCATAATTGAGAAAATAACAATAAAGAGAAGAATTACTAATTCAATAAGGAACATCACAAGACCACCACCTTTTTGTTCAATACGAGAACCGAATTCA
>CAXNNF010000299.1:0-3103 GCA_964203455.1 Bacteroidia bacterium | reverse complement strand
GGGTGGCTTTGTTCATTCTGAATGCGTCGATATTAGCATACAATGCAAAAAACGCATAGGTGTTGTAAAGTGTGCCAAAGAACTTACGCTGAACTTCAGTAATGCCATCCTCATTGAACTTAAGATTGTCCCAAGGTTGCGCATTTCCTATCATGTACCAACGCGTAGCATCAGGTCCGTATTTTCCAAGTGTATCGAACGGATCAACGGCATTGCCCAAACGTTTCGACATTTTATTCCCGTTTTTATCGAGAACCAAACCGTTTGAAACCACATTTTTAAATGCAACAGAATCAAACACCATCGTGCTTATGGCATGCAATGTAAAAAACCAACCACGGGTTTGATCAACTCCTTCGGCAATAAAGTCGGCCGGAAATGCTTTACCCGAATCGATCATTTCTTTATTTTCGAAAGGATAATGCCATTGTGCGTAAGGCATTGCACCCGAATCGAACCATACATCAATTAAATCACTTTCACGTTTCATTTTCTTCCCAGATGCAGAAACCAGAAAAATCTCATCGGCAGAAGGTCGATGCAAATCAAATTGACGGTAATTTTCATCGCTCATATCGCCAGGGACAAAATTTCCCAGCGGGTTTGATGCCATTATACCTGCTGAAACGGCTTTCTCAATTTCCATCCGAAGCTGTTCGGCAGATGAAATGATGATTTGTTCGCTTGCATCTTCACTTGTCCAAATAGGAATTGGAATTCCCCAATAACGACTCCTGCTTAAGTTCCAATCTTGTAGGTTTTCCAACCAATTTCCGAATCGACCAGTTCCCGTACTTTCCGGCTTCCAATGAATGGTTTTATTAAGTTCTATCAAACGATCTTTTACAGCAGTCGATTTAATAAACCAGCTATCGAGCGGATAATACAAAATGGGCTTGTCGGTACGCCAGCAATGCGGATACGTGTGTTCGTATTTCTCAATCTTAAATGCTTTGCCTTCCACTTTCAACTTAAGTGCAATGCGTTCATCAACACTTAAATATTTTTCAAGGTTGGGAATAATATGACGAAGATGTTCTTTTTGACGAGCAAGTTCAACGGCTTTTTCATCATCGTTGAGGTATTGTTCTTTTACAAATTCATGGGCAAATCCAAAAATAGTATCGTTCACATCTTGAACAAAACGTCCCTGTAAATCGACTAAAGTTAATGAGCCAATTCCGTGTTGACGGGCCACTTTAAAATCGTCGGCACCAAAACTAGGCGCGGTATGAACGATTCCTGTTCCATCTTCAGTAGTAACAAAATCTCCAGTAATTACTTTAAATGCATCGCCATCTGTTGGTTGAGCATAAGGCAATAGCTGTTCGTAACGAATTCCTTCTAGTTCAGCGCCACTATATTCAGCAAGTATTTTGAATGGAATTGCTTTGTCTCCTTCCTTATACGAATCGAATTCGAGTTCGGCATTTTTTTCAGGGAAGAATTTGCCTGCTAAATCTTTCGCAAGAATTACAATACAGGCAGAAAAAACATAAGGATTAAAGGTGCTAACCGCAACATATCGAATATTTTTACCAACCGTTAAAGCCGTGTTTGACGGAAGCGTCCAAGGAGTGGTGGTCCAAGCCATCAAGCTTAAATTCTTTATATCCAGATTTTTGAATAGTGCGATGGCTTTTTCATCGGCCTTCACTTTAAACTGAGCAACAATGGTTGTGTCTTTTACATCCTTGTATGTGCCTGGCATGTTGAGCTCGTGCGAACTCAAACCTGTTCCCGCGGCAGGAGAATACGGCTGAATGGTAAATCCTTTATACAATAATCCTTTCGAGTTTAGTTGGCCAAGCAGCCACCAAACACTCTCGATGTATTTGTTTTCGTAAGTAATGTATGGGTTTTCCATATCTACCCAATAGCCCATTTGACGAGTTAGGTCGTTCCAGATGCCTGTAAATTTCATCACATCTTCGCGGCAAGCAAGGTTGTAATCGTCAATGCTTATGCTTTTTCCAATGTCTTCTTTGGTAATTCCTAAAGTCTTTTCAACGCCAAGTTCAACGGGCAATCCATGCGTATCCCAACCAGCTTTGCGTTTTACTTGGAAGCCCTGAAGTGTTTTATAGCGGCAAAACATATCCTTGATAGTTCGTGCCATTACATGGTGAATTCCAGGCAAGCCATTCGCGGATGGCGGACCTTCGTAAAATGTAAATGATGGCTTACCTTCTCTCGAAGTTACCGACGTTTCAAATACGTTGTTTTCTTCCCACCAGGCAAGCACCTCATCAGCAATTGCGGGTAGGTTTAGATTCTTTTGTTCAGGGTAATGATGCATATTTATGATAGTATGCGAATTAGGGGCGCGAAGATAGGAAAATCGAGGCGATTGAAAACGCTATTCCTTGTTGAAAGTATTATGAATTAATTAAGTAACGATAAACTTTGGTAATATTCAGATATTTCTAATACAAAAGAAACAAATCGGCAAATAAGCCCTTTGTTATCAACAATTGCCTGAAATAACAAGGGTTTCAGCCGTGTATTCTTTCTGTAAGGTTCTACCATTTAATGGACAATCAGGCAAATTTAACACCATACCTTTATTCTCGAAAAATCGAATCAAAACACAAAAAATTATGAAACGTCTGTTCTATGTTGCTACAGTATTAATTGCATTGGCCGGTTGCCAAGGTAAAGAAGAGCCAAATCCGGAATTAGAAGCACTTAAAGCCGAAAAAGAAGCGATTGCAAAAGAGGCTGCTAGCAAAGATTCAACGATCAATTCTTTTATGGAATCGCTTAATGAGATTGAAGATAATTTGTCTCAGGTTAAACAAAAACAGGGTGCAATTAAATCATCGGCAACCGAAAATGGTGCTGAGCTTCAAGGTTCTGCGAAAGACAGAATCAACGAAGACATCAATTTCATTAATGAGTTGATGGAGGAAAATAAATCAAAAATTGCATCACTTCAGTCGCGATTGAAAAAATCGAACTTGAAGATTGCAGAATTTGAAAAGATGATTACTCGCATGACAGAGCAACTGGCAGAGAAAGACAAAGAAATTGGAACGTTGAAAGAGCAAATGGCTGCAATGAATATTCAAATTGGGGAAATGAATAAGTCCATTACGAATCT
>CAXNNF010000298.1:0-3103 GCA_964203455.1 Bacteroidia bacterium | reverse complement strand
CATCTCCAGTAAAATTGAACTATTGAAGTCGCCCACATTTCTAGACAGAGTGTTTAACAAACTCCCATTAGATATTGGATATTTTCAAATTGGCAACGTCCTGAACTACGAGATGTATCGCAGTTCTCCTTTTGAGATTGACTATCATAATCCAACAAATGAATTGTATAACATACCCGCTTACATATCATTTACAGACGAAAACAACGTAACAGTATCTGTAAATATCAACAACAAGGAAAATGTTTATCGAATAAAAACAGGCAAATGGCAGCGATTACCAATGCTTGACTCGATAAAAGTTGATGTTGTAAATTACGAAAAAATTCGTAAGGATATGTTGGGGTTGAATGAAAATCCTTACTATTTTATTTTATCAAAACCTGAGAACTTAGTTCGAACATACTCTGCAAACTTGGAAGTCGTTACTGAAAATGATGCAGCAGGTACAATTAAAATGGTGTTCCATGAAAGGAGTCCGGCAAAAGCAGCAGATATCTGTAATACCATTGCCGAAGAATTTAAAAAATATGATATTGAAAAACAGGCCGAAAGCTCTCTCAATACTATCCGATTTGTTGATGATCAGCTTAAAATCATTTACGATAAATTGTACGACAGTGAAGTAAACCTTCAGGATTTCAAAACGAAGAATCGCTTGAATGATGAAACACCTTTGCCCGATTTCAACACACGTATCAATGATTTAGAATCTAAACTCAATAATCTAGAAGTAGAAGAGTCTGGTTTAAAAACCATCCAAAAGGCGGTTACAGACAATCGGGATATTGACATTTATCAATTAATCTCGCTTTTGGCTGGAAGTCGTTCGGAAGGCATGATTTCCAATCTATTAAATGATTTAAGAAACCAACTTTCGCGCTTAGAAACATTAAAATACTCCAATACACCCAATGCGTCTTCGGTAGCTCAAATAGAATATCAAATTAAGATTCAACGCAAAATGATTATTGAAGCAATTTTGGCTGTTCAAAAAAGCATCAATGACCAAAAAGAAGAAATAGAATCGCGGGTTGAAAACTACGAAATCGAAGTTCGAGATGGCGCATTAAACTTTGATCGTATTGAGTTTGTTCGACTTCAAAAACTGAATCAGATTAACGAAGAATATTACAATAAATTGGTTACCATTAAATCGGAGTTAACCATTGCCAATGCGGGTATTACATCCGAAAACACCATATTAGAAGCCTCTGCAACACCCGTTTTCCCATTCTTCCCAAGTAGAAAACTTGTTGCATTAAGTGCCCTGATAGGTTGGCTTATAGTGAGTTTAGGACTTATTATTGTTCGCTATTTGTTTCATAACGAGATAACTTCTCTAAACGAAATCATGAAGTATTTGGAGGTTCCAATGTTGGGGATTGTTCCCAACTACAAAGACACCATTCCGATTTCACAGTTGCTCGTTGATAAAAAACCGAAATCAATTATTGCCGAATCTCTGAGATCTATTCGTTCAAATCTGGAGTTTCTTTCACAAAGTGATGGCCCGAAAGTATTGGCAATTACCTCTACAATTTCTGGAGAAGGAAAAACATTTGTAGCACTCAATTTAGCAGGTATTATTGCATTTTCGGAAAAGAAAGTGATTATTCTCGATTTGGATATGCGCAAGCCGAAAATCCATGTGGGCTTCGGTGTTCCAAATGACAAAGGAATGAGTACCATACTAATAAACCGGAATTCAATTGATGAATGTATATTCAAATCGAGTTTGAACAACTTGGACTTTATCACAGCAGGTCCCGTTCCTCCCAATCCCTCAGAACTTGTTATTAGTTCGCGTATGTTGGAAGTGATAAATGAGCTAAAAACCAAGTACGATGTGATTGTTATTGATAATCCGCCAGTTGGATTAGTAACCGATGGAATTCGCGTGTTTAAAATTGCAGATTATCCAATTTATGTTTTTCGAGAGAATTTCTCCAAACGTAATTTCGTGCAAAATGTGAAGAAACTAATGCGTGACAACAACATTAAGAATCTCTCTGTCATTCTAAATTCTGTCGACATAAAACGCTCCGGTTATGGATATAGTGGAGTGTATGATTACGATTACGGTTATGGTTACGGGTATGGATTTGGCTATTATGATGAAGACATTCGTCGAGAGAAATTTAGTATAAAAGAGTTTTTCAGACGACTGATTAGCAAGTAATATGAACTTTGAAATAAATTCAATATCAGGACTTTGTGTAATAATACCTCGAGTTTTTGATGATCCTCGTGGCTACTTCTTCGAGTCTTACAGTAAAAAATCATTTGTTGAAGCTGGAATTACGGGCGATTTCGTTCAAAGCAACCAAAGTTTATCACAGAAAGGTGTATTACGTGGCTTGCATTTCCAAGCTCCACCTCATGCTCAATCAAAATTGGTAAGAGTTATTCAAGGATCTGTTTTGGATGTTGCCGTTGATGTTCGAAAAAATTCACCTACCTACGGACAACATTTTTCGATTGTATTAAGTGCAGAGAATAAGAAAATGTTTTACGTTCCTGTTGGATTCGCACATGGTTTTTTAACGCTCGAAGACAATACCATATTTTCATACAAATGCGGTAATTATTACAATAAAGCTTCGGAACAAGGTATCTTATGGAACGATACTACATTAAATATTGATTGGGGAATAAACGATCCAATACTTTCTGAGAAAGACATGGAAAATAGTAGCTTTCGTGATTTTGATTCTCCATTTATTTATTAATCCAAAACACAAATACGATGAATTTGGATAACTTTTCTCTTCCCGTAATTTATTTGATTTTCATTGCTGGAATGTTCATCTTATCTGTTGCGATCAATGGTATTCTGATAAAATTCTCGAAGAATTTAGGAGCTAAAAATGAAATAGATCAAGTGCGGTGGGCAGCAACAACCAAACCTGCATTTGGAGGAGTTTCTTTTTTCATACTTTTTTTAAGTTCCATTGTGTTTTACTCCATCTTTTTTGGCAATGGACAAATTCTTCTGAATTCTAAATTTATTGTTTTAGTTACAGCATGCTCATTGGGTTTTATGATGGGACTAGCTGACGATGCTTACAATACAAAACCCTTTTTAAAATTTGCGGTTCAA
>CAXNNF010000297.1:0-3104 GCA_964203455.1 Bacteroidia bacterium | reverse complement strand
CATCTTTTACCATATTCGCTTTTAGAAATAATTGTTTACCAATAGATGCTACAATTATATCAGCTTGAAGTGTATGAGAACTTAGATTCGCTGTTTTACTGTGCGCAAGGGTAACTGTACAATTTCCTGGTTTGCTGTTTCTACTTAATAAAAGACTCATTGGAGTTCCTACAATAGTACTTCTTCCAATAACAACAGCATGTTTTCCTTCAGTTTCGATTTTATAAAAATCCAATAACATTATAATTCCTTTGGGAGTAGCAGGAATAAACCCTGGCAAACCCAATACAAGTCGGCCTAAGCTTTCAGGATGAAATCCATCGACGTCTTTTTCTGAAAGAATTTCCAATGTGATTTTATCTTCATTAATATGCTTTGGAAGAGGCAGTTGAACGAGAATTCCATCGATATCTTCTAAACTATTCAATCGCTTTACTTCAGCAATAAGCTCATCCTCGTTAACGTCGGTATCAAATCGAATGAGTGTAGATTCGAATCCAATATGTTTGCAGGCATTGCTTTTGGCTGCTACATAAGTTTCACTTGCACCATCGTTTCCGACAAGAATAGCTACCAGATGTGGTTTGCGATACCCTTTCAAATGAAGCTCATTTACTTCAGTTGCAATTTTATCTTTATAGTGTGCAGCAGCTTTTTTGCCGTCAAGAATATTCATGGATTTATTATTTTAACGCTGAGCTCCTGGCATATTTTTCATCATTCCAGCCATCTTAGAAGGATTGCTCATCATGCGCATTACTTTACGCGTTTCTTCGAATTGCTTTAAAAGTTTGTTTACGTCTTGAATTGTTGTTCCGCTTCCATCGGCAATGCGCTTTCTTCGGGTTCCATTAATTAACGTTGGTTCTTCTCTTTCTTGAGGTGTCATAGACAATATAATTGCCTCTATACTCTTAAATGCATTATCATCAATATCAACGTCTTTCATAGCTTTTCCAACGCCTGGAATCATTCCCACCAAATCTTTAATATTTCCCATTTTCTTGATCTGTTGAATCTGATCATAGAAATCGTTGAAGCTGAACTGATTTTTAGCAATCTTTTTCTGAAGTTTTCTTGCTTGTTCTTCATCAAAATTTTCTTGCGCTCTTTCAACAAGTGATACAATATCACCCATTCCCAAAATTCGGTCGGCCATCCGCTCTGGATAAAAAGCATCAATCGCTTCCATCTTCTCGCCAGTACCAACAAATTTAATCGGTTTCGAAACCACCGAACGGATTGTTAATGCTGCACCACCACGTGTGTCGCCATCCAATTTGGTTAAAACAACACCATCATAATCTAAACGATCATTGAAAGCTTTTGCCGTATTCACAGCATCTTGCCCCGTCATGGAGTCAACAACAAAAAGTATTTCTTGTGGCTGAACTGCTTTTTTAACATTGGTAATCTCATTCATCATATGTTCATCCACTGCCAAACGTCCGGCAGTATCGATAATGATGACATTTTTACCAAGCGATTTACCATGAGCTATAGCTCTTTGGGCAATATCGACAGGGTCTTTGCTTTCAAGATCAGCAAAAACCTCCACACCAATCTGTTCTCCAAGTACTTTCAATTGGTTAATAGCCGCAGGACGATAAACATCTCCGGCCACCAGCAAAACATTTTTCTTTTGCTTATTCTTAAGCATGTTTGCAAGTTTTCCAGAGAACGTCGTTTTACCCGAACCTTGAAGACCTGCAATTAAAATGATTGATGGATTTCCAGAAAGATTGATTTCTTCCCTTTCGCCTCCCATCAAAATGGCCAATTCATCATGCGTAATTTTGACAAGCAATTGCCCCGGAGAAACAGCCGTCAATACATTGGCACCTAAAGCCTTTTCTTTTACTTTATCGGTAAACTCTTTCGCGATTTTATAGTTAACATCGGCATCTAAAAGCGCCTTTCTAACCTCTTTAAGAGTTTCAGCAACATTAATTTCGGTAATCTTACCCTGACCTTTCAGTAATTTAAATGCGCGGTCAAATTTTTCACTCAGATTATCAAACATGGTAAATAAGTTATTTCAAAAGGATTGCAAAATTATAAAAATGAGGCGGTTTAATGGATTTTGTTTTGCTTAATAATGATGCATTTAAACCTGGATAAACCATTGATAAAATAATTACATGCGTTCAGGCATTTCAATACCTAACAAAAACATACACTTTTTAAGAGTGTCTGCCACTTTACCTGAAATAAACAAACGGAATGAAGCAGTATTCAAATCCTCTTCTTTCAAGATGCTGAAATCGTGATAAAACTGATTGAATTCCTTTGCGAGTTCGTATGCATAGTTGGCAATGATTGCTGGACTATAACTTTCGGCTGCTTGATTTAACGTTGCAGGGTAATTTTCCAGATTTCGAATTAATGAGCGATGCAATGGTTCGTCATTTAGTATTTTCTCATCAAATGATGAAGGAATAATATTTCCGGATTTTCTATAAATAGAACGAATACGAGCATAAGTATATTGGATAAATGGACCCGTATTTCCATTCAAATCAATGGATTCTTCTGGATTAAAAATCATTCGTTTTTTAGGATCCACTTTTAAAATAAAGTATTTCAAAGCACCTAGTCCAATTGATCTGTTTAGCTGCGTTTGCTCTTCGCTACTAAATTCATCAGCACGTCCAAGTTCGGCCGATCGTTTTCCTGCTTCCGTAATAATTTCATCTATCAAATCGTCGGCATCAACCACAGTTCCTTCTCGTGATTTCATTCTTCCGCTTGGTAAATCTACCATTCCGTAGGATAAATGATGGATTCCTTTCGCCCATTGATATCCAAGTTTTAGTAAGGTGAGCGATAAAACTTTAAAATGGTAATCCTGCTCGTTTCCAACTACATATATATATTCGCTACAATCAAGTTCTTGATGACGAAGAACTGCAGTGCCTAAATCCTGAGTCATGTAAACAGAAGTGCCATCCGAACGCAACAATAATTTATGGTCGAGTCCTTCAGATGTTAAATCAATCCATGCTGAACCATCTTCTTTTTTATAAAGCACTCCCGAATCAAGTCCCTTTTCTACAATGTCTTTTCCTAAAATATACGTGTTCGATTCGTAATAAAATTTATCA
>CAXNNF010000296.1:0-3119 GCA_964203455.1 Bacteroidia bacterium | reverse complement strand
ACCCCAAGACAAAAAATGATTGGGATGATGTACTTGGTACTTACGGCACTTCTTGCCCTAAATGTATCCAAGGAAATTCTTGAGGCTTTTGTTGTCATGAATAATGGTCTAGTTAAAACGAATACAAACTTCGAGACAAACAATACAACCTTATATGCCGCTTTAAAGGAACAATTATCACTTGAACCTACGCGTGCAAAAATCCCTTTTGAAAATTCCGTCAAGGTTAAAAAATGGTCTGATGAAGTTCATAAATTAATTCATGATATTCAAGTTGAATTAATTTCTGCAGAAGACGAGGTTGGAAAAGAAGTTGCCGATACATTAGCTACGAAACTTGGTAGTGTTCAAAACAAAGATAAATACGACAATTGTACGCGTATCATGTGTGGTGAAGCGCCAGATGGATCTGGAGGGAAAGCGCGTATTTTAAAAGATAAGCTAATTGCTTTTAAGAAAAACATGCTCTCTGTTTTGTCCCCTGAAATTGCTAAGAAGACTCAGCTGGGCCTTGACACAAATGACCCACCTAAGCGCGGAACTGGTGTTGAAACTTGGGAAACTAATAAATTCTATCACCTTCCGTTAGCGGCTCAGGTTTCTGTATTGACTCAAATACAGACAGAGATTAGAAATGCAGAAGGAACGGTATTGAATGAATTAGTTAAATCGATTGGTGCAAAAACTATTAAGGTTGATAAATTGGCGGCTCAAATGATTCCTTCTTCAAGTGTAGTTACTCTTGGCGATGAATTCACAGCAAAAATATTTGTGGCTGCCTTTAATTCTTCTATGACACCTGATGTAACTGTTAACGGTCGTCAAATTACTGAGGTTGATGAGAATGGTTCTGTGGTTTACAAAGCACGCCCATCTTCCGAAGGAGCTCAAAAAATTAAAGCTTCCGTGAAGTTTATCAATGCGGAAGGAAAAGATGAAGTTTCTGATGTTGAGTATGAATACATGGCTATTAAGCCTGCAGCAGTTGTATCTCCAACGAAGATGAACGTATTTTACATTGGTGTTGACAACCCTGTTTCAATCTCTGTTCCGGGCTCTGACCCAACTAAAATTGAAGCTAGTTTAAATGGCGCAACCGGAACATTAACCAAAGTTAAACCGGGTGATTATATTGTGAAGGTATCGGGTGGTACCAAATGTACTATTCCCGTGAGCGTGAAAAATGCTGCTGGAAAAGCATCATCCATGGGCGCTCCTGAATTCCGCGTTAAGCGTATACCCGATCCAACTCCAATGCTTCTTGGCAAGAAAAGCGGAGAGGCTATTTCTTTGGGGGAAATTAAATCGGCTGGTTATTTATCCGCGGTTTTAGAAGGATTCGATTTTCAAGCAAACTTTACTATACTCTCTTTTGAATTTGGTGCAAATATTGGCGGTCTTTATAAAACTGCGCAGGTTACTGGAAACAGATTTGATTCTGCAGTTACCGCTTTATTAAATCAGGTAAAACCGGGTGGCAAAATATTCTTCGGTGATATTCGTGCGAAAGGGCCAGATGGAACAGTTCGTACTTTAACAGCTCAGTATAAGGTTAAGTAATATTTATTCACTTAAATCAACGCATATGCTTCGTAAAGGATTTTCTTTTCTCGTTTTCTTAACACTTGTTACTTCAGTGTTAAATGGGCAATCTGTATTGGGTGACGAAAAAGCGTATGATGGTGTTTTTAAGCGTGAACATATTGCGAGCAGAAAACCCATTCCTTATACCCCAATTAGAGAGGCCGATGTAATGTGGAAAAGACGCATAACGCGCTACATCGATTTGAGAGAAAAAATGAACCTTCCTCTTTATTTCCCTATTGGAAATGATGTGAATGGTTTGAGAAGCCTAACCAATGTTCTTTACAAAGCGGTAACCGAAGAGGTTTCTTTGCGAGTTTATAGTAGTGCTACAGATGATTTTTCTGTTGAATTAACTCCTGGTGATGTTAAAAAAATTACCGAGAAGAGTTTCGAGAAAACGGTTCCAAGTATGTTAGACCCATCTGTTGATACAACTATTACTGTAAAAGAGAGCTTCTCCCCTAATAAAGTTAAAAAGTTGATGATAAAAGAAGAGTGGTTTTTTGATAAACAACGCTCTGTTTTGGATGTTCGTATCTTGGGGATTTGTCTTTTATATGAACAGGAAGATAAAGACAAGGGGGATCAACCTCTTTTCTGGGTGTATTTCCCTGAAGCAAGAACATTGTTAGCAAAATACGATGTGTTTAATCGTCAGAATCCTTCTGAACGTAGATCTTTCGACGATATTTTTTGGAAGCGGCAGTTTAGCAGCTACATTGTAAAGGAAGAGAACGTTTATGATCGATCAATAAATGAATACAAAAAAGGTATGGATGCGCTCTTAGAGTCAAATAGAATCAAAGATGATATTATCATTTTTGAACATGATCTCTGGGAGTTCTAAAGATAATTCTCAATTTGTTTAACCTCCACGCTTACACGAAAAAGGCTTTCCATTTTGGAAAGCCTTTTTCGTTTTGTGTGATTATAGAAAGCTATACAAATTCCTCCCCTTTTTCAACCTTTACGTTGGTTACCATTTGACGAATCTCTTGCTCATCTTCCATTTTACAAATAAGTAAAATTCCATCCGACTCAACCACAATAAATCCTTCAAGTCCTTGTATTACAACTAACTTTTCTTTTGGAACACTTACAACACAGTTTTTAGTGCTATTGACCATTACGTGCTTCCCTATAATTGCATTTCCATTTACGTCTTTGTTTGAGTTTTCATACATCGAGCCCCAAGTTCCCAAGTCGGACCAGCCAAATTCAGATGGAATAACAAAAACATTGGACGCTTTTTCCATAATGGCATAATCCACAGAAATATTGGTGCATTGAGCATAGGCTCTTTCAATAAATGCAGATTCGTTTTCGGTGAAGTAAACATCGCTTCCGTCTTTGAATATCTGATTCATTTCAGGCAAATGTTGTTCGTATGATGAAATGAGCGAGGCCGAGGAACAAATGAAAATACCTGCATTCCATAGGAAATCACCGCTCGATAAAAAAGATTTAGCCAATTCAATATTGGGCTTTTCTGTAAATGTTTTTACCTTTTTAACTTCTTCAAAACTTCCCGA
>CAXNNF010000295.1:0-3122 GCA_964203455.1 Bacteroidia bacterium | reverse complement strand
TGAAAAACAAGGATTTGAACTTGTGGAAATCGTTCAGGATTATTGGTCGAAGGGCTTCCACTTATATCGAATGGATTTGTTAGCATCAAATGCAGGCGAATTACAATAATAAATGCGTTTATGTTTTGAGGAAATTTGGATTTTCTATGAATGGATTTTGATAATTTCAGTGCTTATTTTCTAAGCAAAATTTCAATTTCAGTCTTGAGCAAGTTGGTATATCTATTAATTATAACCCATACAATAGAATTGTCTAAACTGTCGTATGCGTGAATCAGTCTATTTCTGAAAGCAACAATTTGCTTGTCATTCTCAATTGAAATATTGGGTTCTAGTTTTCGAAATTGATTTAATGCTTCTCCAATAATTGCCAATTGTCTTTCAACTGCGCTCTGAGTTTTCCTATCAATATCATAGGAATTAAAATCAAATCCCGAAATAAATTCTTCAATCAACTCAATCGACATTAAAATATCAGAAAGAAACTTTTCGCTCTTTTCCGTCATAGATTAAAAATTTGGAAGACTCTATGTTTTTTCTTAAAACAGGATTTTTGATTGAAGAGGTCGTGAGAAGGTCCACTTTCCTTTGGAATATTATTTCAAACTTATCCCATAAATCGATCAAATTTTCGCCGCGCTTCATTGGATCTATTGTATTGAGCTCTACAAGCAAATCAATATCACTTGAAACATCGTTAAATTTTTCATTTGTAGATGAACCAAAAGCATACAGGGTCTTTACATCATGACTTTCACATAATGACAAAAACTCCACAGCGTTTTTTTTAATCGCTTCTTTCAAATTCATTTAGCTAAGATAAGATTTTACATTCGATTATAATCCGTTCAATTAATACCTAAATTCGCAAGCATAAATTAAAAGTATGATTAACACTCAACAAGTTCTCGATGCGCTAAGCAATGTGATGGAACCCGATTTAAAGAAAGATCTGGTTACACTCAACATGATTCAAGATGTTGCGGTTGATGGGAAAAAAGTTTCCTTCACCGTTGTTCTTACAACACCTGCTTGTCCGCTTAAAGAACTCATTCACAATGCTTGTGTTAATGCAATTATTCATCTAGTTGATTCAGAGGCGGAAGTAACGGTGAACATGACCGCAAATGTGACTACGAAGCGAAGCGATGATCGTCCTTTATTACCTAAGGTGAAAAATATTATTGCCGTTGCTTCGGGAAAAGGGGGCGTTGGAAAATCTACCATAGCAGCAAATTTAGCCGTTTCGCTCGCCGACCTCGGTGCACGTGTTGGACTTGTAGATGCCGATATTTATGGGCCTTCGATCCCAATTATGTTTGATGTTGTGGATGAAAAACCATTGGTTCGCATGGTAAATGGAGAACAAATGATGGTTCCAGTTGAAAGCTATGGCATTAAACTTTTGTCGATTGGCTTCTTTGCAGACACATCCCAAGCGATTGTTTGGCGTGGACCAATGGCTTCAAAAGCATTGACGCAGCTTTTTAGAGATGCCGATTGGGGCGAATTAGATTACCTCATCATTGACCTTCCTCCTGGAACAGGCGACATCCATTTAACGCTCGTTAGTGGCATTCCGCTTACAGGTGCAGTCATTGTTAGTACACCTCAACGAGTGGCTTTAGCCGATGCAGAAAAAGGCGTGGCGATGTTTCAATTACCTAACATCAACGTTCCTGTTTTAGGCGTGGTTGAAAACATGTCGTACTTCACACCCGCTGAGTTGCCTGATAATAAATATTACATTTTCGGGAAAGACGGAGCCAAGAATCTCGCTGAAAAATTGGGAGTTCCCCTTCTTGGGCAAATTCCATTGGTGCAAAGTATTCGCGAAGCTGGCGATAGTGGTCGACCTGCTGGTTTGCAAGAAAATACGCCTGTTGCAAATGCATTTCTCGAATTGGCAAAAAATGTGGCGCAACAAGTGGCCATTCGAAATGCATCCACTAACTAAGATTTAGAATGCAATTAGTGTATATTTGAATTCTATCGTTTTATGTCCATGCTTGCAGAAGAAAAACAAATCCTCATTAACAAAGTCGAAAGTGCAATCGATTCCATTCGCCCTTATCTCGAAGCTGACGGGGGCAATGTTTCCGTAGAAGATATTACTGATGGTATGGTTGCTATGGTTCGATTTCACGGAGCATGTAGTTCGTGTTCGATGAGTGCAATGACACTTAAAGCAGGAGTAACGGAAGCTATTCGATTTGCCGTTCCAGAAATTCAAAATGTCGTTGCGTTAAGCGCCGTTGAATTAACCGTTTAATTAATATTTCATGAATAAATTTTACACAAACAGTTTCCTTTTATCAATCGTATTTTGCTCGTTTGCATCACAAGCAAATGCTCAATACGATTGTAACAACAACCGCTTCCTAGAAGAAGTTTTTACGGGGGTTACCACAACTTCAGACCTTCAATATGGCTCTGCTCTAACCTACAGTGGCTCAACTCAAAATCTAACGCTAGATGTTTATGAGCCGCAAGGAGATGTTTTCACTGAACGCCCTTTAATTGTTTTCGCTCATGGCGGTTCTTTTATTGGTGGCAGCAAAACCAGTTCGGATATTGTAACACTTTGTAATAAATATGCTCGACTTGGATACGTATGCGCGTCTATCAGTTATCGTTTGGGTTTTGAGGGATTTATTCCCAACGCGACAACAGCAACTGAAACCGTTTATCGTGCAACAACCGATATGCGTGCCGCCATTCGCTACTTCCGTAAAGACCGCGCAACCACAAATACTTTTCGTATAGATACGGCCAATATTTTTGCAGGTGGTGTTTCTGCTGGGGCATTCATGGCCTTGCATCTTGCCTATCTTGATGAGGTTTCTGAAATTCCTGCTGGTGTTGATCCAATTGCTTTTGGGGGAATTGAAGGCTTAAGTGGAAATGATGGATATTCATCCAAAGTAAAAGCAGTCGTTAATTTATGTGGTGCAATTAAAGATACGTCCTGGATTAATGTCGACGACATTCCTTGTATCTCAATGCATGGAACCAACGACGATGTTGTTCCTTATGGCTCTTCGATAATAAGTGTTATTGGTTTTCCCATTTTTGTTGTTGATGGGAGCAGCTCTGTTGCAGCAAGGCAAGAAAATGTTGGT
>CAXNNF010000294.1:0-3126 GCA_964203455.1 Bacteroidia bacterium | reverse complement strand
TGGTGGTAGTATGCACAAGAATGTATTATCGCGTGTTGATCGTAATCCACAAACAATGTTTTATCACGGCGAAATTAAAGATAACTCAGTATTAAAAACATATTTTGAACGTTCACATTTTTTCGCGATGCCTTCGAAAAGAGAAACTTTTGGGTTAGTTTACGCTGAAGCTTTATTGCAAGGTCTGCCCATCTTATATACTAGTAATGAAGGAATAGACGGGTTCTATAGAGAAAATATTGGAGAAAAAGTTGTTTCAGTGAAGATTGAAAATATCAGACAACAGCTTTTTAAACTAGTTGAAAATTTTGATTCATACAATATTCCTATTCTTAAAATAAAGAAAAACCATAATTGGAAGGCAATTGCAAAGATTTATGAAGGTATATATGATTCAGTTATGAATTAAATAAAAAAATAAAATACGAATATCACTTATTAAATTTCAAATTATTACGAAAAAAATACGATTAAACAATTAATTTATTTAAATTTAATAAGTAGTTTTATAACGATTTAA
Organism: Bacteroidia bacterium; assembly: GCA_964203455.1. Classification (GTDB taxonomy): domain Bacteria; phylum Bacteroidota; class Bacteroidia; order M30B66; family M30B66; genus CALQRR01. The sequence continues at coordinate 2,606 of CAXNNF010000294.1, read as the reverse complement.
TCTTTTCAGTTGGCCGCTATCATATATCTTAGTAAACATCTATAATTGTTGAGATTCTTAATTGTATGAAAATTCTAGTTTTATATCAATACTTCGGAACGCCCAAAGGAAGCTGGAGCACTCGCATGTACGAAATGTGTAAGGTATGGAGGGACTGTGGTTCAAAGGTTACAGTTATTACTTCACCCTATGATAAGTCCGACATTCAATCGAAAAAGTTCGTTTCGCGCATGAATGTAGACGGAATCAATCTCATTGTAATTAACGCAGGAGATTCTAATAAGTTTGGTTTAATAAAGCGTGCTTATAGGGCTACTATTTTTGCTTTTGTATCTAGTTATTATTCAATAAAAGTAAATGCTGATGTTCTTATTGCTAGTTCAGGTCCGATCACCATTGGAATACCTGGAATTTTAGGTAAACTATTTTCACGAAAAAAACTAGTGTTTGAAGTACGAGACTTGTGGCCTGGTGGAGCTGTGGAAATGGGTTTAATTAAAAATCGATTTTTAAAAAAAGTGTTTTTTTGGTTTGAACGTAAATGTTATGAAAATAGTTCTTTAGTTATACCATGCAGCCTTGGTATGCAAGAGGATATTAATGCTAGATACCCAAAAGTCCGTTGTGAGGTAATTCCTAACGCGTGCGACAATAGTTTATTTCAGAGTTCGATTTTAAAAGATTTTGTTTTTCCGAATTGGTTAAAAGAAGATTCGCCAGTTCTTATTTACACTGGTTCTTTAGGATTGATGGATGCTTGTGATGACATTATCCACGGATTTAATCTTTTAAAAGAAAAGAAGAATATTCAAATAGTATTTATTGGTGATGGAACGGAACGCTCAATTCTTGAGGATTTGACCAGGAAATATAGTCTAAAAGAACAGATACATTTTTTAGGACTTATTCCAAAAACGGAAGTAGTCCAATGGTATAAAATCGCCACTGCATCTTTTGTGGTCTTCAAAAATTACTCGGTGTTGAGTACAAGTTCACCAAACAAGATGTTTGATAGTTTTGCGGCAAATGTTCCAATTATTCAAAATACAGCGGGGTGGATCAAAAACCTTGTTGGTCAAGAAGGTGTTGGAATAAATGTGGATGCAGGAAATCCCGAGTCCATGGCCATAGCCATAAATTCTTTTATTACAAATCCGTCGAATCTAGAATTGATGAGATCTAATTGTAAAAGAGTGGCATTCGATTGTTTTGACCGAACTAAACTTTCGAAGCGTTACCATAGTTTATTGGAAGAATTGGTATAATGGCATTATCAAATTTTTTCATTTCAGGTGGTACAGGCTTTTTAGGAAGAGACCTTCTTAAGATCTTGAGCGATGAAATGTTGAATATTGTCGCTCCAAAAAGGAACGAGATAATTTCATTGTTAAGTAAGCAAGTAAATATTGATTTGTTAATTCATGCTGCCGGTAAGGCCCATTCAACAAAAAACACGAAAGAAGAAGTAAAGGCGTTTTTTGAGGTCAATGTTGATTTGACGAAAAAGATTACCGAAACAATCGATCAAAACAAAATTGAACTGAACACTTTCGTTTTTATCAGCACAGTGGCGGTATACGGATTAGAGGAAGGATTGGATATCAAAGAAGGAGCTCCACTAAACGGAAATTCGCCCTACGCACAATCGAAGATATTGGCTGAGGAGCATCTTCAGAAATGGGCGAAAGAGAGTGGAGTTAACCTGGTCATTTTAAGACTTCCGCTAATCTTCGGTGAAAATGCACCCGGCAATTTAGGTGCAATGGAAAGAGCAATTAAAGGAAGATATTATTTTCAAATCGGAAAAGGAGCGGCTCGACGCAGTATGATTCATGTTAAGCAATTGGCTGAATTTCTTCCAACCTTGATAGGGAAATCAGGCATTTACAATTTAACAGATGGATACCATCCAACATATAGTGAAGTTGCTGAACAATTTGGCAAAATTCATCACCGAAGAATTATATCACTTCCATTAGTTGTAATTAAACCAATTACAAAGATTGGAGACTTCTTTCCGAAATTTCCTCTAAATTCGTACCGACTCTCTAAGCTCAATCAAACATTAACATTCAATGATGAAAAGGCAAGGAAGGAATTGGGTTGGAAGGGATCAAACGCACTAGAAATATAGAATGAATATTATTTTCGACACCCTCTCCAACAAACCCATCTACTTCGGATGGATTATGGCTTTTGCCCTACTGTTCGGGTATCTGAAGATTGCACCCCGTTATAAGATCATTGACAATCCCAATCAGCGAAGCTCACATACGAATCCTACGATTCGTGGAGCAGGTATTGTTTTCCCGATATTGTTTGTAGGATTTGTTTTGATGTTCGGACATCCTGGTGGAATGGTAGATCTAATTATGGGAATTACGCTGCTCGGGGTGGTGAGTTTTTACGACGATGTGCGCGATGTCCCTTTTGGCTTAAGGCTATTTGCACAGCTTCTTGCGGTTGCCCTATTATTCAACGAACTCTTCGTTTGGCTTTGGCCCATTTGGTTGCTCGTTTTCGTAGGCATACTAATTATTGCCACCATTAACGCGTTCAATTTCATGGACGGTATCAACGGTATAACAGGCATTTATGGTTTGGTT
>CAXNNF010000293.1:0-3154 GCA_964203455.1 Bacteroidia bacterium | reverse complement strand
TACAAAGCTTAATCGACTATGTTGGCGATAATAATTCCAAGGCATTTATCATCCTTAAAGATGGGAAAATTGCACTCGAGAAATATTATGGAACGTTCACGAAAGACAGTCTGTGGTTTTGGGCATCAGCAGGAAAGTCACTTACCGGTTTTTTAGTCGGTATGGCGCATGAAGAGGGATTGCTTTCGATTGATGATTTAAGTAGCGATTACCTTGGGGCTGGTTGGACAAGCTGCACACCCGAGCAGGAATCACTTATTCGCATTCGCAATCAGCTCAGCATGACATCAGGTTTGAATGATGATTTTGTCAACCCCGATTGCACCTCCGATACCTGTTTGGAATATTTGGCCAATGCAGGATCGCGTTGGGCCTATCACAATGCACCATACACTTTACTCGATGGGGTCATTTTGGGCGCATCTGGAAGTACGATAAATCAGTTTTATAATACACGTGTTCGAAATCGCATTGGCATGGGAACAAGTGCATACATTCCGAATGGCGATAATAATGTAATGTACAGCACAGCGAGGGCCATGGCACGTTTTGGTTTGATGATATTGAATCGCGGTATATGGAATCAAGATACGTTAATGCATGACACGGACTATTTTGATGCAATGTTGAATAGTTCCCAATCGCTAAATCCTGCGTATGGCTATTTGTGGTGGCTCAATGGCAAATCATCGTTTATGCTTCCTGGATCCCAATTATCATTTCCTGGGCCCTTGTTTCCAAATGCTCCTTCCGATTTGGTAAGTGGAATTGGAAAATATTGTCAATATGTGAATGTGGTTCCTTCTATGAATCTCGTTTTGGTCAGAATGGGCATGGATCCAAATGGAATTGGTGCTTTGGTGCCGACTGTTCTCAATGACGAAATTTGGAGAAGACTAAATGGCATTATGTGTTCAATTACAGAGATTATTCCAACCAAAAATCTGCTTCCTAAGATTTACCCCAATCCCGTTTCCGATATTCTTCAAATTCAGCTTGAAACCAAAGAAGAAAAATTTTACTATCAATTATTCGATTTGCAAGGCAGGCAAATTGATGCAGGCAATTCTTCAACAATACATGTTCAACAAATTCATTCAGGGATTTATCTTCTGAGAGTCAACACTCCAAAAGGATTTTCAAATCATACAATCAGCATTCAACATTAAGTTGGTTTGTATATTTATCCAATGAAGATTTATTGGGTTTTTCGATTTGATTTCGGAATTAAAATATCTTTGAAAAAAAACGATAGGCCTAAAATGAACTTGCTCATCATCCTTGCTGCAGTTATTCCCATGGTTGGTTGGATTCTTTGTTGCAGCAATTCATTAATTGGAAAAGCGGTTTCATTTACCAATTTGCTTGAGTAATTTTCTATGTTCGAACGCTTTTCTAGTCGATTGTTTCAACCTGTTGATGCACTCCCTCTCAATATCTTTAGAGTATTATTCGCCATTACGCTAATTTTTCAGTTTTTTGGATATGTTTCGATGCATTTCATCGAAGCCGGAATTCTAGCTCCTAAGTTTCTTTTCGCATACGATTATCTCCCATTCATCAAGCCGTTTCCATCGGGTGGTATGAAATTTATTTTGTATTGCACTTTTATTGGTCCGGTTCTGATGTTATTTAAGAAAACACTTCGCGTTGGAGTTGTATTATTTCTGATTTCGTTTGCATACCTATTTTTTCTCGAAGAAGCATACTTCAACAACCACTTTTACATGTTTTTAATGTTGACATCATTTTGGTTGTTTTACAAACCCCAATTCGATGAATCTGGAACAGAAGTCATCCCATATTGGCAACTCTTTCTCTTTCAGTTTCTCGTGTTTCTCGTTTACTTCTATGGTGGTTTAGCAAAAATTAACTACGATTGGCTATTTCTTCAACAACCTTCTCGTTTTTTTATTAATGTAAACACATCATCTGCTTTATTGCATGGCGATGCAGCTATCTTCTACATCACATACGGCGGTTTGATTTTCGATTTAGTGATTGGCTTTTTACTATGGAACCGACGTACGTTTCTTTGGGCAGCTATTGGAACCATCATATTTAACATAAGCAATCATTATATTTTCAATATGGGCGAAGGTGGTTCGATAGGTGTTTTTCCTCTTGCCATGACATTTGCCAATTTTTTATTTATAGATAATGTTTGGCTTCGTCGATTTCTTGCTCGTTGGGGCTTGGATAATTTGGGACGTAAAAGCTCCGAGATGAAAAAAGCAGGAACACAAGCCGAGTTTTTCCCTGTTCACACACTTACCCGAAATCTTGTTGTTGTATTCGTTGTTGTTCAGTTGCTCCTTCCATTTCGTTATTTGTTGATTTCGGAAGACGTTGCATGGACTGGGCAAGCTTCTTTCTTTTCTTGGCGAATGAAAATTCTGACGAAAGAGGTAAAGGTGAAGTTTTATGCACGAAGGAAATTGGAAGACGTTCCCGAGGCAGTTAACATTGGGAAAATCATCAACACTATGCAGATTAGTTATATGGCTCAAAATGCCGATATGATTTACAAGTTTTCGCAATACTTGAAAAAAGATTTTCGAAAAAAATGGGGTATTGATCCAATCATAACAGCCAGTATTCAAGTGGGTCTGAATGGAAGGCCAATGCAAGCTTTTGTTGACACGAATACCAATTTAGCGCAAGTAAATTATTCAACTTGGGAAAGACCTGATTGGGTTTTAGAAATGAAGGAATAATACTATTTTGTCGAAGTGCTTGATGTTTCACTTATCTTTGCCACCGATTCACCACTGACCCCTGCAGGCCGAACGGCAATTTCAGGGAGAATTTCAACCCTGTTCCGTTACACGGAAAAATTTAACAGGTTCCCCATTCCTTCGCTGTTTCAGTGCTTGAAGGCTTTTGACGCCTGAAAACCCATTATGAATTTTGATCAATTACAACTGATCGAACCTATTCTTCGTGCTTTGAAAGACGAAGGTTATGTTCAACCCACTCCCATTCAAGAACAAGCTATCCCCGATGTACTTCTGGGCCGCGACTTACTTGGTTGTGCACAAACTGGAACTGGAAAAACAGCCGCTTTTGCTATTCCCATTTTACAAACGCTTTACAACAAACCACCAAAATCATCAGCACACAAACCTATTCGATGCCTTATTCTCACTCCAAC
>CAXNNF010000292.1:0-3159 GCA_964203455.1 Bacteroidia bacterium | reverse complement strand
AAGATTTCTCCTTGCAATACTCACGAATCCAGTCTTCAGGGTCACTTTACGATTATTTTAAATCGAATAAAATTCCTGTCATTGATGATATTGATACGCGTTCTTTAGTTCGTTATATTCGAAATAAAGGTGCTATGAATGCGATTGTTTCAAACGAAACGAATGATCTTGATTTGCTACGAAAAAAACTTCTAGAAGCACCTTCAATGGAAGGTTTAGAATTAGCCTCGAAAGTTTCATGCGAAAAATCCTATGAAATTGGAGATCCTAATTCAAAATATCGAATAGCCCTATTGGATTTAGGAGTTAAGCAAAATATTATTCGCTGTTTAGAAAACAGAAACTGCTTTATAAAAGTGTTTCCCGCTAAAAGCAGTTTTGAAGAAATGATGACCTTTTCCCCAGATGGATTTATGATATCCAATGGACCTGGCGATCCCGCTGCTATGGACTATGCCGTTGATACAGTAAAGCATATTCTTGAAAGTAAAATACCTTTATTTGGAATATGCCTTGGTCATCAAATTTTTGCAAGAGCAATGGGTGTTTCAACCTATAAGATGTTTAACGGGCATCGCGGAATAAACCATCCAGTTAAAAATATTATTACAGGATTGTGTGAAGTGACTTCTCAAAATCATGGTTTTGCTATTTCTGCTGAAGAAGTTAAAAATCATAATGAGCTGGAAATAACACATATTCACCTTAACGACAAAACCATTGCAGGAATTCGTCATAAAAATGGCAAAGCATTTACGGTTCAATATCATCCAGAATCAGCACCAGGACCAAATGATTCAAGGTATTTATTTGACAACTTTATTGAAATGATTGATATACATTCTAGCATTTCTATTTTATAATTAAATTTTTTTCTATGAGCTCTATTGCCCACATTCATGCAAGACAAATTTTAGATTCACGAGGAAATCCTACAATAGAAGTTGATGTAATTACTGAAAGTGGTTCAATTGGACGTGCTGCAGTTCCTTCAGGTGCTTCGACAGGTTCACATGAAGCTGTTGAACTAAGAGACAACGATGCAAAACGCTACCTAGGAAAAGGAGTTGAAAATGCCGTTAATAATGTTAACTCCACAATTGCAGAAGAGTTAATTGGAATGGAAGTGAGCGATCAACGTACGCTCGATATGACCATGATAGATTTAGATGGTTCTGAAAACAAAGCTAATCTTGGCGCGAATGCTATTTTGGGTGTTTCTCTTGCGGCGGCAAAAGCTGCAGCAGCCGAATCCGGACAACCATTGTATCGTTATGTAGGGGGTGTAAATGCAGCTTTACTTCCTGTTCCCATGATGAACATTTTAAATGGTGGATCTCATGCAGATAATAGCATTGATTTTCAGGAGTTTATGATAATGCCTGTGAATGCTCGCTCATTTGGTGAAGCACTTCGCATGGGCACAGAAGTATTTCATCATTTAAAGAATGTTCTAAAGAAAAAAGGAATGTCGACTAATGTTGGTGATGAAGGTGGATTTGCACCAAACATGAAATCGAATGAAGAGGCAATTGTCACTGTTCTGGAGGCCATTGAAAAAGCTGGATATCGACCAGGTGAAGATATTTACATTGCAATGGATGCCGCCGCTTCTGAATTTTACAATGCTGAAGAAGGAATGTACCATTTCAAGAAATCAACAGGCGATAAATTAACCTCTTCTCAGATGGTTGATTATTGGTCCGATTGGGCAAAAAGATACCCGATTTTATCCATAGAAGATGGCTTAGGTGAAGATGATTGGGATGGTTGGAAACTATTAACCGAAAAAACAGGAGACAAAATCCAATTGGTTGGTGATGACCTTTTTGTTACCAATGTTGATCGTCTAAAACAAGGTATTGATAAGAAAATTGCCAATTCTATTTTGGTGAAAGTGAATCAGATTGGAACTTTAACAGAAACCATCAATGCCGTTCAAATGGCAATGAATAACAAATATACCGCTGTAATGAGTCACCGTTCGGGTGAAACTGAAGATACAACCATTGCAGATTTAGCAGTTGCACTTCGTTGCGGACAAATAAAAACCGGTTCAGCATCTCGTTCAGACAGGATCGCGAAATACAATCAGCTACTTCGTATTGAAGAGATGTTAGGAGAGTCTGGAAGGTATCAGGGACTAGATGTTTTGAGAAAATAAAATAGATATGATAATCTCAAACAGAATTTTAAATACTCTGTACATTGGTTTTGCTTGCGGCTTTTTGTTAGTCTGCGTTACACCTTATCTTTTTCTTGCTCAATATACTGAAGCATTTACGGATGACTATACCATCGGTTTAGTGCTCAAACGTGTTCATTTTTTTGAAGCACAATTTCAATGGTATACCAATTGGACAGGGAGGTATACAGCACATGCTCTTGCAAGCCTTCTTCATCCTATAGCATACGGAAGCCTTGGTGGACTTTGGTTTTTTGCTATATTAATGCAAAGTGTTTTTTATTCTTCGCTATACTTCTTTATAAAATCTCTTTTACCTGAGCTTCCTAAAGCTCATCGTTTATTTGTTTTTGCAATTATAACGCTACAGTATTTTTGGTTAATTCCTTCATCTTCAGAAGCGTTTAATTGGATTCCAGCATCATTCTCATATCAGCTTGGTGCATCGTTAAACCTTATTTTTTTTGGTCTTCTTCTGACAAAGAAACAAAGAACAAAAACAAGTAGATTATTTCTCGTTTTATTAGCTTTATTTATTCCAGGCACATCTGAAATTAACCTATTTATTTTTTGTAGCGGTTTATTTATTACTACAGTTTTTTATTATTGGCAGGATAAAAAAATAGATCGCTTTCTAATTCTTTTGTTTGGGATTGGTGTTTTCTTTTCTCTATTCTCACTTCTGTCGCCAGGAAATAGCAATCGAACTTCTGTCATTAAAGAGATGTCAGTTGGAAAACCTGGAGATATCCTTTTTGCCATAAAGGTTGCGATAATCATAAGCAAACAGCAAATTATGATGTGGGTTCTTCATTCGCCTTTTCTAGTCAACAATGTGCTTTTTCTTTGTGCATTATTTTCAACTGGAATTCGACCATCGAAGAAACCTAATTTGTTTTTGATATTATTGTTCTTCATTGGATTTATTGGCACATATCTTTTTTTACATGTTCTATTCCCGTTTAAAACAGGCA
>CAXNNF010000291.1:0-3162 GCA_964203455.1 Bacteroidia bacterium | reverse complement strand
CCTCTATTTCCATGTTTAATGAATATTTTGGTGGTGGGATGTCCTCGGTAGTTTTCCAAACGATACGAGAATCAAAAGCATTAGCATATTCGAGTTACGCTTATTTTTCTAAACCAACAAGCAATGATAAGCCCAATACAACAGGAGCATACATTGGAACACAGGCCGATAAATTAGATTCAGCCATTTCAGCCATGGACGAACTCTTAACGACTATGCCTCAAACAGATATTTTATTTAGTGGCTCTAAAGCATCTTTGTTAAGTCAAATTGAGTCTGAACGAATTTTAAAAGAGGATATCCTTTTCAATTACCTCGCTTCTAAACGACTTGGAATCGATTATGATATTAGGAAATCGGTATATGAAAAAATACCAACTATGAATCTTTCGGATGTCAATGCTTTTCACCAAAAACATCTTTCAGGGAAGCCTTTCAATTTGTTTATAGTAGGATCATCGGATCGAATTCCGAAGAAAAAACTTGCGAAATATGGCAAAGTGAAAGTCTTGTCATTGGATGATATTTTCGGATATTAAATATGAAATCCCGGATTCACATTTTTTTTATTCTTCTTTTTTCTGGGCAGGCAATCGCTCAAAAAGACTCTATTAAAGGAAATGAATCTGTTCGCTATTATTTTTCAAACGGTACGCTATCAAGTGAAGGTTTTATTATTAAAGGCAAGCCAGATGGGTATTGGAAGAATTACAATGAAGATGGAAGTTTAAAATCGGAAGGAAATAGAATCAATGGGGAATTAGATAGTATTTGGATTTTCTACGGACTGAAATCGATTCCAAAAAGCAGCATTCAATTCAAAGGAGGTAAGAAGCAGGGCCTTAAAAAGCAGTTTGATGAAAAGGGAATATTAATTTCCGAAGAATCGTTTGAATTGGATAAAAAACAAGGTTGGTCTTATCAGTATTTCCCAAATGGAAAAACGAAGTACCAAGTAAATTTTAATAATGGAAAAGAAGAGGGTAGGGGACTTGAATTTTCGGAAGAGGGCCAAATAATTTCTTTGTTTGATTATAAGACAGGTGCATTAATGCGTCAGCAAAGAGTTAATCGTTTCGATAAGTTAAATAAGAAAACGGGTTATTGGATTGAGCTTTATCCAGATTATTCGATAAAACGGGAAACACAATTCGAAAACGGTCTTAAAAATGGGTATTTGAAAGAATACGATTTGAAAGGAAATCTCCGAAACATTGAGAAGTATATCGATGATGTTTTGCAGAAAGATGCCGTTGAAATAAGTCGTGTTGAAGTTCGTAAACAGTATTTTTCCAATGGCAAAGTGAGCAAATTGGGTTCATACAATAAAGACGATCCTCAGGGAATGCATATCTCGTTCGATTCAACAGGGAAACCATTGACTGCAGACATGTTCGAAAATGGTGTTTTAAGCGCTAGCGGAAGACTCGATGAACAAAGAATGAAACAAGGCCTTTGGAAGGAATTCTATTTCAATGGAGAGCTTCGTGCAGAAGGAGAATATGAAAATGACACCAAAGTAGGAAATTGGAACTATTACTTCATGGGAGGTAAATTGGAACAAAAGGGAGCTTATTCCAAAGGAAAGCCAACCGGAAAATGGAAATGGTATTACGAAAGCGGAAAATTGTTGCGAGAAGAAACGTTCTTAACAGGCAAAGAAGATGGAATGTCATACGAATTTCTTGAAAACGGAGACACGTTAACCAGAGGTGAATATATTGATGGCGAAAGAGAAGGAGCTTGGTTTTTTAGAGATGGCGACCAATCCGTCTTCGGCAATTTTATTTCTGGAAAGATGAATGGGGATTGGGTTCATCTTTTCCAAAATGGAAACAAAAGCTTCGAAGGAACTTTTCGAGATGGGCAACCAGAAGGAAAACACCGAGCTTGGTTTGAGGATGGAAACCTAAAATGGGAAGGGAAATACGAAAATGGGAAACGTCAAGGAAATTGGACAAAATATTTATCCGATGGACTTCCATTTATTACCATTTATTACGAGCAAGGAATTGAAAAAAACTACGATGGAGTGAAGGTGTTTCCCGAGTTTGAACCAACCGACTATGAAAACTTGCTTCAATCCAATCCCTATATTTTTTAATGAGGCGTTTGTTTTTTGGAGCGATACTGCTTTCAATTATCTGTTTGCCAGCATGTAGAAGCCATAGAAATAAATCCATCGCCTCACAAAGGGAAATTCATAAATACGAAGAAAAGCTTGGAATTTCCTTACCTGAAACAAGTAATATCGCATTTATTAAAGTAATTGTTCCTTGGCTTGGATCGCCGTATAAATATGGGGGAAATTCGATAAACGGAACCGATTGCTCTGGATTTGTTTCCAGTATTTACAGCCGTTTTTACAAAATCGAATTAGATCGAACATCTTTATTAATTTATCAGAACGCCAGAAAAATCAATAAATCAGAAGTAAAAGAAGGCGATTTGGTTTTCTTTAAAATAGATGGAAATAAAGTCGTATCACACGTAGGAATAACAATTACTCCCAATCACTTTATTCATGCAAGTTCTAAAAAAGGAGTGGTAGTAAGCTCCTTAATTGAACCTTATTATTCGAAGAGCTTTGTTTCATTTGGAAGTTACCGATAATCAAACTTCTTTTGATAAATCAGGCTCGACTTCCTCGGGGTTATATACGCTGATGTATTTATCGCGGCGATCTGTTTTTAAATAATAGATGTTTAATCCTACGATTCCCAATGAACCGATAATTACCAACCAAAAGCCGGTTCCAAATTCAAGTTTAATTAGCGCCATCATTTTTCCAATTTCGGGCATTTTTTTATCCCAGGCCGCGGTGAAAACAAGTTTAAACACCAACATTAACAATACGATTAAACCAGCGAGTGAAATCGTTATTTTTTCACGGAATCGTTTCATCACAAAATTGATAATGATTCCCCCAACACAAAATATTAGAACGCCTATTGTAAATGGGTCTACATGTTTATTCTTCTTGTCTTTTAATGCTTTGTACTCTTCGCTATCTTTCAAATAATCCATCATTCCAGAATCATCAAGCGAAATGTCACCAGAAATAGCCAAGTCAAAACCATTCAATTTAGCGAGCGTACTTTCATTGCATTTAATTTCAATAAAAGGAAGAAAGAAGCAAAGAATTAAAATTGAAAAAAGTCC
>CAXNNF010000290.1:0-3164 GCA_964203455.1 Bacteroidia bacterium | reverse complement strand
ATCGCATTCTCGAGTTTGGTTTAAAAGGAGTGAAACACCTTATATTAAATACCGCCGAAGGTCAAATAAATACCGGAAAAATGATGAATTCCCTGCTGCAACTTGCACGCAATATGGATATTACCATTTTGCACGGTGTTGAAGTCGATTCGTTTAAAGACAATGAGCAAGGTGTTTCAGTTTCCACAAAATTTTTGGGCGAGATTTCTTGCCAACAATTACTCATTGCCACCAACGGATTTGCAAAGCAATTACTCCCAAATATCGACGTAGAACCCGGTAGAGCTCAAGTTCTCATTACATCGCCTATTCCGAATTTAAAGATTAAAGGATGCTTCCACATGGATCAAGGATATTTCTATTTCCGTAATGTGGGGAATCGTGTATTATTTGGCGGAGGACGAAATCTAGATAAAGTAGCAGAAACTACTTATTCACACCAAACATCCGAAATCATTCAGCAAAAACTAGAGACGTATTTAAAAGAAACGATACTTCCTGGAATAGATTTTACCATTGATCAACGTTGGGCTGGAACGCTCGGATTGGGAAAAACTCGTTTGCCTATCATCGAAAAAATAGACAACAATGTATTCTGTGCTGTTAGAATGGGCGGAATGGGCGTGGCAATTGGTTCGCTTGTAGGTAAAAATGTGGCCGAATTGATGGCTAAAAACTAAGGTGCTGAAATTATCAAATGTCTTGAGTATTCTGACGTTGCTGTTTTAATTCGCACCAAATACAAACCCGAACTCCATGAATCACTTCCTATTTCGAGTGTTTTAAAATCACCCGATTTGGAAAATTGTAATTGCCCAGAAGAGGAGTAAACCGAAATACGTTCAATTGGCATTTCCGAATCTATCTTAAACTTATTCAATGCAGGATTAGGAAACATTCGAATTTTCTGATTTGGAAGAATATCTAATCCGACCCAAGAAAAAGTAAAAGGCGAAGAAATAGCCGTACATCCATATTGGTCATAAATTCGCACATTGTAATTTCCATTGTAAATTGGCTGCCAAAACATGGTATCCGAATCAGGAATCTCCACGCCGTTTACATACCAAATATAGCTTTGAGCAGGACTCGAAACCATCGTATAATCGAGCATTGTAATGGTTGGAGCAGCAGGCGGACTTATAATTGTAATGGCCGCAATATCGGTATTTACACAACCAATTTCAGAAACACCTGCAATCGAATAAGTACTGCTTGATGATGGGGAAACCGTTACAGAGTCATTATCTGATGAAAACAAACCAGGACCCGGATTCCAGTAATAACTTGAAGCTCCTGTGGCTTGTAAAGTGATCTGAGTTCCCAAACAAATGGAATCGGATGAAGCTAGAATTTGAACATCTGGGAGTGCATTCACAACAATGTAATCAACCAAATTCAAGGTATCACTTTGTAAACCAGTCGTAACAATGAGTTCTACATCATAGTTTCCTGGTGTCGAATACGTAACACTTGGCGATGAAAGTGTAGAATTTGCAGGTGAAGCTCCCTCAAACGACCAATTAAAACTCTCGGGATTATTTAAACTTGTGTTTGTAAATTGAACTGGAGCATTCTGGCATACTTGGTTGTTTGCAGGGACAGAAAAACCCGCTACAGGTAATTCATCGCTGGAAATTCCAATGAGATTAATATTATCGATATAGATGTTATTTCCATTTGAATTATATCCTTCAAATCGAAATCGAACTCCTGTCATTCCAATAAACGAATTCAAACTAATTGAACCACACGAAACTTCGGAAAAGCCTTCACACCAGTCGCTTGGTGACTGAGGAGTAAAAAACGAACCTGTAAACTCGCTTGTAGCAAAATTATATGTGGAGTCTTGATTTTCACCTCTTGACCAAAGTCGGTTCCACGTCTGACCACAATCACTTGAAACGGAAACCGCTAATGAATCGGTAATCCAAGGATAGCGTTGTTGGTAAGCGTAATCGAATGTTAAATTTATGGATGAATATCCGGTAAAATTGAACGTAGGACTAATTAAATAATCACTTGTACCTGTTGAAAAATCTGAGAAATAAGGTAAACGAAGCGATTTATTCCCCGGAGAAGTTCCGTTACTTGATACTAATTCCCAAGTGGATGTTCCCGATGAATTCTCTACAGACCAGTTATTCGTATTTAATGAATTGCTTTCAAAAGTTTCAACGAATGGTAAATCCGAACCAATGTTATTGTTGACATGGAAGGTGTAATATAAGAAATTGTTCGCCATAAACGCATCCTGAAATGCTCCATTTATTGTTCCAAGCACATTCACCTGAAGCGAATGATTTCCTGCATCGAGAAAGGAAGATTGAAGTAAAATATTTTGAGATAAGCCGGGAAGAATTTGTCCTGTCCAGTGTTTAGTATATGTAAAACCATTATCAATTTTACTAGTAATGGTAAGACTTTGAATGGTATCAAGTCCGGCATTTACAATGCGAATAAATGGAGAAACTTGATTATCGCAAGAACTTAGAGATGGTGCGATGATATTACTCAGCCAGGCATTGTGTTGAGCTGTTTGGGTCGATAAGCAAGCAAGAGCTTGTTGTACGTTTAATCGCCCAGCCCCTAACAAGCCAATATAATTGGGATTAAAGATGTCGATATTATCTGCAGATGCAAGTAAACAGGATTCCACTTCGGATGGACTTAGAAATGGATTTGCAGAAAGTAATAACGCTGCTGCTGCAGTAACCAGGGGAGCCGCAAAGGAAGTTCCATTTTTTACTGACGTTCCATTGTCGGGAGCCAAGGACCACATTTGAAAACCCGGTGCAGAAATATCGACCCAAGAACCATAATTCGAAAACGAGGCACGCACGTCTATGTTATTTGTTGCACCAACGCTAATAACACCCTGATAACCTGCTGGATAATTCACATTCGAATTTCCATCGTTACCGGCAGCTGCAACTAAGACAACACCCGAATTGTATGCCTCATTAATTACAGCAAGACCAGTTTGTGATGGAACTGGCGCACCCCAACTCATGTTGATGACTCTTGCACCTTGACTAACAGCAAATGCAACCCCTTCATATTCAGAAATCAAGACATTCGGAGAACTGTCGCTTGTTATTTTTATTGGTAATAATTTTACACCAAAAGCAAGCGAAGCCATACCCGTTCCGTTGTTTGTATTT
>CAXNNF010000289.1:0-3165 GCA_964203455.1 Bacteroidia bacterium | reverse complement strand
TCCTGCCTGTTTAACTATTTTATTTTTACTAAAATGTGCAAGTATTCCACCCATTAGAATTCCACTTCCAAATTTTATCATTGGGTTAACATCTCTTAATAATGTTCTATTTATCAAAATAGAACTCAAGCCCGTTATTCCGGAAACAGCAATTGTTTTTGGTGATAAATTAATTTTGCTTATTGAATTTGCTTTCATAATAATTAGTTTAGTGATTAGACTTAATCAAGTCACAAAAGACACGCCAAAATACTATTTGTCATTTTGTCTAGTCAAACTCAAAAATAATATTATTCTTTTTCTTGTCATTGCACGATTTCTGCCTGTTCCTTGTCGTTTTAAAATGCCGCATAACTACCAGATAGTCCTGATAATAATTGACTGCCATAGTTGGCTCGCTCTTTTCCATTTTGCTCTTCCTCAACAATCATTTTACCAATTTCAAAGTAAGTCAAGACCATTGTGTGGTTTATTGTTTGAATAACTCTATGGCGAGATTCATTCAATAAAATAGAGATTTTCTCAGATAATTTGGCTAATGAAGTATCAATGAACATATCGTTTATTCCGTTTTGGATAACAAATGTAATTACTTTGAATTTGATTTTTAGCTAGAGTAATCAAAGCATTACCCTAATAAATCCAATAAAAAAAGGGCCTAAGCCCTTTTTTTATTATGAAGTAAAATCAATTTAATCAACCACTTTCGCAACAAGATAATCGCGATTCATGCGGGCGATGTTGGAAAGACTAATTTCCTTCGGACATTCAATTTCGCAAGCTCCGGTGTTAGAGCAATTTCCAAATCCTTCGGCATCCATCAAGTCTACCATTTTCTGAACACGAATGTGGCGTTCCGATTGACCTTGAGGCAACAAAGCCAACTGACTCACTTTGGCAGAAACGAAAAGCATGGCTGATGCATTCTTGCATGTTGCTACACAAGCACCACAGCCAATACATGCAGCAGCATCAAAAGCTTTATCAGCATCGGGTTTTGGAATGGGAAGACTATTAGCATCAACTGCATTTCCTGTGTTCACAGATACGAATCCACCTGCTTGAATGATGCGATCGAAAGCAGAGCGATTGACCATCAAATCTTTTACGATCGGGAATGCTTTTGCACGGAATGGTTCAACCGTAATGGTATCGCCATCTTTGAATTTGCGCATGTGCAATTGACATGTTGTCGTTCCTTCGGCAGGACCATGCGCACGACCATTGATGTGCATGGAACACATCCCGCAAATTCCTTCACGGCAATCGTGATCGAATGCAACAGGTTCGTCGCCTTTACGAACTAAATCTTCATTCAAAACATCAAACATCTCTAAGAAAGACATGTCTTCCGACACATGATCCATCGGATATGTTTTAAATTCTCCTTTGGCCTGATTGTTTTTTTGGCGCCAGACTTTCAGCGTAAGTTTCATATAGATAAGTGTTTTAGGTCTGTAGGAATTATTTGTAAGAACGTTGAACGAGTTTCACATTATCGAAAACCAAGTCTTCTTTGTGAAGTTCTTCTGGTTGATTTTCACCTTTATATTCCCATGCAGAAACGTATGCATAGTTTTCATCATCACGAAGTGCTTCTCCATCTTCAGTTTGAAATTCCAAACGGAAATGGCCGCCACAACTTTCATTGCGACTGAAAGCATCATCAATCATAAGTTCTCCTAATTCAATGAAATCGGCAACGCGCATTGCTTTATCCAATTCCTGATTCACCTCATTAGCAGTTCCGGGAATACGAACATTGCTCCAAAAATCGGCGCGAATATCTTGGACCATTTTCTTCGCTTTTAGCAGTCCCTCTTCGCTACGAGCCATTCCACAATATTCCCACATTACCAATCCTAATTTCTTGTGGAAATAATCTGCTGGTTCTTTTCCTTGAATACTCATGAGTTTCTGAATCTTAGCAGCTACTTCATTTTCTGCTTTTTCGAACTCCGGATGATCCGTTGGAATTGCTTTGGTACGAATGTCTTTGCTTAAATAATCTCCAATGGTGATAGGCAATACAAAATATCCATCGGCCAAACCTTGCATCAATGCGGAAGCTCCTAAACGATTGGCTCCATGGTCAGAGAAATTACTTTCACCTGTTGCATACAAACCTTCTACGGTAGTCATGAGGTTGTAATCGACCCAAAGTCCACCCATGGTGTAGTGAACCGCAGGATAAATTCTCATTGGCATTTCGTACGGATTTTCGCCAGTAATTTTTTCGTACATCTCGAAAAGATTTCCGTAACGAGCTTCAATAGCAGGCTGTCCAAGACGTTTTATTGAATCGCTGAAGTCTAGAAATACCGCCATTTTTGATGCACCCACGCCATAACCTTCATCGCAACGTTCTTTGGCCGCGCGCGAAGCAATGTCGCGGGGAACAAGATTTCCGAAAGCAGGATAACGACGTTCTAGGTAATAATCACGTTCCTCTTCAGGAATTTCGGAACCTTTGCGTTTATCGTCTTTTTCTTTAGGTACCCAAATACGACCATCGTTACGAAGCGATTCCGACATTAAGGTCAGTTTCGACTGATGATCGCCGGAAACCGGAATACAGGTAGGGTGAATTTGCGTGAAGCAAGGATTTCCGAAAAATGCGCCTTTTTTATGTGCTTTCCAAGCGGCAGTTACGTTGGAACCCATGGCGTTGGTAGAAAGGAAATATACGTTTCCGTATCCGCCAGTTGCCAAAACAACAGCATGACCGAAGTGACGCTCTAATTTTCCAGTAACCATATCACGTGCAATAATTCCACGGGCTTTTCCATCAATAAGAACCACATCCATCATTTCGTGACGGCTGAACATTTGCACTTGTTTGCGACCAATTTGGCGGCTCAACGCAGAATATGCTCCAAGTAATAATTGTTGTCCCGTTTGTCCACGCGCATAAAACGTACGCGAAACTTGTACACCACCAAAAGAGCGATTATCGAGTAAACCTCCGTATTCGCGGGCAAAAGGAACACCTTGTGCCACACATTGATCGATGATGGATGTACTCACTTCGGCCAAGCGATGCACGTTGGCCTCGCGAGAGCGGTAATCACCACCTTTTACAGTAACGTAGAAAAGACGGTGAACAGAATCGCCATCATTCGAGTAATTTTTAGCAGCATTAATACCACCTTGCGCAGCGATACT
>CAXNNF010000288.1:0-3166 GCA_964203455.1 Bacteroidia bacterium | reverse complement strand
AGTAAAAGTGGCATCTGCATATATGCCCCGCATGGGTGTTCCCGGAAAAACAGAATTGCGAGAAATGTTAAAATAATTGGAGAAATATTTTTTCGATAAAACAAGTTGATAAACCCCTAAATTAGTGAGTATCCAGAATTGGTTTTCTGCGGTTTGTGTAAATTTTACAATACCCTTTTCTTTATCGTTAGCTAAACCTTCAATGTTTGAAAGATCAATAGCAGAATTATTATGTATGAATTTAATACTAGATAGAGCATCTTTAATTAATAATGTATTCAATGAATTAACATTCGAATTATATATTCTAATTCCTTCTTTATTTAAAAATTTATTGGTCGATGAAGATGCTATAAACGTATCATTCCCATTTTCATCAACTCGATGATAACCTTCTTCACCTGCATTCAAATAACGTAATTCATGATTTGAACAAATCTGAACAGGTTGATTATTAAATGAATTTATGGGGATAACATTTTTATTTGTTAGATAATAGGCCGTGTTAAAATTAATATTCGATATAAATACCTGATCACCGCTAGCAATAAATTTTATTTGAAGATAATTAATAAACTCAGGTCTCTTCCTTATTTCTTCATCCCATCTAGTTAAATTGGCAAGAAGTTGAAATTTCCCATCGACATTGCATTTCCATAACTGAACAGGATTACTTTTAATAATATATTTAGCACCTGAAGAATCGCACTGGATGTCTTTGATAAGATTTTCAGGAAATGGTAATTTGGGTAAAACCGAAGAAATTGGGATGAAGGAATTGGAAAATACATCAAAAACCTGCGCGTAGTTTCGAATATTATTTTCCGAACTTAAATCTTGAGAAATAACAAACAAGTGAGCGTTTTTATCGGCAGAAACCCGCAAGACGGTATTCGCTTTTAAACCCTGTTTTTTGGTAATCGATACAAATGTATTTCCATCAAAGCGGCTTATTCCTCCAAAAGTGGCAAACCACATAAACCCTCGCGAATCCATGGTAGCATCCGAAACATAACGTGAAGCTAATCCATTCTCGACAGAGAAAAATCGATGATTTACAATGTATTGAGCAGAATTAGAATCCTCCTTTTTTTGAGAGAATAGTAATACGGGAAACAACAAAAAGAATAAAACACTTAACTTAATAACAAGATAGTTCGTGCACTTATTCAATAATGAAAACATCATTTGGGTTTAGATTGCAATCAAATAAACTAAATAAATTCTATTAACAGAAATGTTCTTGGTTGGAAACAAATAGGATTCATTAAATTTTCCGATTCTTCTCCTCTATCCATTTCGATAAATACTTGGTGCTTTGCAAGGTGTGATGAATAAGCATGGTTCCTATAAAATTTACCAAACGGTGTTCGTCGAGATGCTCTGAAATAGAATGAACGCGCGCGATGAATTCTTGCGATGGAGCATCCGATTCAAAAAGAGTTTCCAAAATTTGCTTTCCATGTGCTTGTGCCTTAGTCCAGTCAACTTTGGATGTATATAATTGTTCTGCGGCAATGGCAAAATCGCTCACATCGTTGCAGACAAAGCCATTCCAGGGAAGATTGCCCTGCATTCCTTCAGCACCAATGCGCGTGGTCACAGATGGAGTTCCGCAAATCATGGATTCGAGGAGTTTGCCTTTGATGCCTGCACCAAAACGTAATGGCGCCAAACAAACTCGTGCTTTTCGCATGACTTCCATGGCATTTTCGGCTCTTCCATGAACATAGAAACCAGAACCTGGATGGTTTAATTGCAACAAAGCAGGCGATGGATACGAACCATAGACATGCATTTGAGCATTGGGTAAAACATTTCGGATGAGCGGCCAAATGTCGCTTTTTAGAAATCGGATGGCATCGGCATTGGGTGGATGACGAAAATTACCAATGGTTACGAATCCACTTCGTTCTTCAAAAGTTGGCTCGAAGGAATAAGGCCCTTTTACTTGAATAGGCAAATAATGCAAAAGTCGTTCATCGATATGAAAGACCGAATGCAGTAATTCCGTTTCGAAGGAAGAAACCATCAAACTCAAATCACATCGAAGAATTGAAGCAATTTCACGTTTTGCCGTATCGTTTTTCAGATCCATTTCGGTCATTTCCCGATTTTCCTGAACGGCCAATTGACGAGCAACTCGAAGGCAATGTAAATCTTCGGTATCGAGAACTCGAATTGCACGCGGGCAGTTTTGAGCAACTCGCCAGCCAAATTGCTCCTCCATCATAAAGCGATCGAACAAGACTGCATCAGGCAAAAGTTCCTGAATGAATGTATCGAAACTCGGGTCGTTTAGAATTATAGTTTCTTTGCGAATATTCATTTCTTGAAGCGGAAATGAGAACTCACTTTCTTCGGCAGGACAAGCAAAACAAATTTCCCAGCTTGCCTGATGAAACCAATGAATGAGCTGCATCATTCGTCCACCAGCAGCCGAAGAAGTTGGTTCAGGCCAAACGGTTCCGATGATGAGCAGTTTTTTCATTGAGTAAAAATAGAACGAAATAACGAGAAGGCATTTTTACTTTATCGAAAACCACGGAAAGTCCTCTTTAAATACATGCTGAAATCTCTATCTTGCGCTCATAAAATTTAAAAACATGGCACATATTCTCGCAAGAATTACCGGAGTTAATTTCGATGATATTGAAATGGTTTTATTATCGGATGCAGCCGAACATGCCGAACGCGGAATGAACTTAGAGCATTTGTGGAAAAATGCAGATAATGCGGAAGAAGTTCTCTTTTTATTTTCTGCCGATGACTTAGATAAAGCACGCGCATACATAAATGAAATGCATGAACAGGCTTTGGCTGCATTCCCTGATTTCCCAAAACCAGAGATGACATTTCTAGTTTAACAAAATTCATTAAATCGTTTTTCAGATTGGATAACAATCGTTAAAAAGTGCAATAAAAATGAACAGAAAAGAATTCCTTTCTATTGTTGGAATAGGCGCTACAGGTGTTTTTGTAACATCCTGCCTCAGTGCTTGCAAGAAAGA
Organism: Bacteroidia bacterium; assembly: GCA_964203455.1. Classification (GTDB taxonomy): domain Bacteria; phylum Bacteroidota; class Bacteroidia; order M30B66; family M30B66; genus CALQRR01. The sequence continues at coordinate 155 of CAXNNF010000288.1, read as the reverse complement.
AAATAATACGAATATTGATTTTACGCTCGACCTAAGTAGTTCCGCAAATTCGGCATTGGCGGCAAATGGGGGCTATGTAATTTCACAAGGCGTGATTGTAGCCAAAACCAGTGCTGGCGAGTATATTGCGGTTTCTGCAGCATGTACCCATCAAG
>CAXNNF010000287.1:0-3167 GCA_964203455.1 Bacteroidia bacterium | reverse complement strand
CAACGCTTCTGCTGTAACTGTAACAGTCTTCCCTTTGGTGATTGTTCCAGTTACTTTGTGTTGCAAATAAAACTTGAAGCCCAATTTCGAAAGTACCTTCTGAAGTTCTTTGCGCATAGTGCCATCAAATGCACCGCAAATTGTATCGGTATATTCAACCACCGAAACCTCTGCTCCTAATCGAGCATAAACAGAACCCATTTCCATTCCAATAACACCACCTCCAATAATAATGAGATGCTTGGGAACTTCTTTTAAATTCAAGGCTTCGGTTGAAGTAATAACACGTTTTTTATCAATCACCACACCTGGAACAGAGGATGGCTTAGATCCCGTTGCAATAATGATATGTTTCGCTTGAACATCAACCGTAGATTTATCTTCTTTAGCGATACGAACGGTTGTAGCATTTACAAATGATCCATGCCCGTGTAAAACCGTCACTTTATTTTTCTTCATCAAATAATCAATCCCAGCAACCGTCTGACTCACCACCTCATCTTTACGCTTCACCAGTTGAGGCAAATCAATCTTCAAATCCTTGATTTGAATACCATGTTCAGCAAACGTATGACCTGCATTGTAAAAATGTTCCGAAGAATCCAACATGGCTTTCGATGGAATACATCCCACATTGAGGCAAGTTCCTCCTAAGGTTGAATAGCGCTCGATTAAAGCTGTTTTCATTCCAAGTTGTGCACAGCGAATAGCAGAAACATATCCACCCGGACCTGCACCAATTATAACTACATCAAAAGAATCCATAAATAGAAAAAAGTAAATGAGGCCTCAAAAATACAAAAGCCCTAGACATTTACCCCGACTTTTTACGATTACGCAAGCGCATAACGAATGGCCAACATATTAGCCAAATTGAAAACACAGAAGCAGCACGGCCAAACAAATCGCCTGTATATGAAAATATTGTTCGTGAGTTGTTCAAATGAATCTCGCCTTTAATTGCTGCTTGTTTCCAATAAAGTTGAGCTTGCGAAATATCTCCACGTTGGTTAATAAAACAGCTAATTCCAGTGTTGGCGGCACGAACAACGTTTCTTCGATTTTCAATGGCGCGCAAACGAGCGTATGCTAAATGCTGCTTATAACCTGGCGTATCGCCCCACCAACCATCGTTGGTGATAATAGCAATGAAATTGGCTCCACCAGCAACATATTTTCTCATAAAATCGCCATAAATAGATTCATAACACACCGAAGGGGCCAAACGTTGGTTCGCATCTAATCCTTTTAAAACCGTACGTTCCGATTGAGTTCCTAGCGTTCCGGTTGTTCCGCCCAAGTCGATGGCAAAAGATTCGATGTGTTTAAACAACCAAGGAAAGGGCATTTGCTCCACACCCGGAACCAATTTCGATTTATGGTAGGTTTTAATTCCAACTGAATTGATAAGCATGGCAGTATTGTATGCATCGTAATAAACCTCTCCACCAGTTGCCTTTCTAGCTGTGAAGGTTTCTTGTCCAGGGAGAAAAATGGTATGTGTCTCTGCTCCAATGAGCACATTGAGCTTGGGGAATGAATCGCATAATGCCTTGAATTCCAAAAGTCGTGGCTGCTCAGTAAGATTGGATTCGTCCATAGAACCCACCAAGGCTGTTTCGGGACCAATAAGCCAGTCGGTGTTCTTGTCGACAACTGAATGTGATAATTTTAGTATACGTTCCATTTGTTCGGAAAGCGTTCCGAAATCAAATTTTTCCCCGTATGGATCTACATTGGGCTGAATGATTGCGATGTTTGCCGGGACACCTTGATCATCTGCATGATAAAAATACAAGCCCAAAGAAACTATCGAAGGAATTAATAATCCAAGTAATACGAATCGAAATTCACGTTTTACTGAAGTCTCTTTATCTTGAATTTTACTGCGTAGGATGGAAAAAACAGCAATGTTTACAAGCAAAATCCAAAGTGATCCGCCCGATGTTCCTGTATACTCATACCATTGAATAAGTTGAACAGAATCGGCAAATACATTTCCCAAGGTGAGCCAAGGCCATGAAATTTCCCAGGTGTGGTGAAGGAATTCAAAGGCGAGCCAGAAAACGGGAAGGTAGTATAAGGAGTTTGATGCAGGAAGTTTTTTTCGGGCAGCATGGAAGAACGTGAATGTTCCTGCCATCAATGCAGAGTTTGCAAAAAATGCGAGCAATGCGCCTTCCATGGAAGCATTCACTACCCACCAGGTAGTACCAATATTCCAAATGAAAAAACTTAGGTAAGCATAAGCAAACAACTTTAAATTATTATACGATCCTCGGGTTTGAAAGAGCGTTTCTTCGATGCTCAACAAGGGAACAAATGCCAAAAAAATTAGGGGCGAAAAACCAATAACTGGCCAAGAAGAAATCAGCAATAAACCCGATAATAGAGCAAGAAGCAATAATCGAAACGTATTTTTCATTGATGATCTATTTTAGGTTTGTTTGATTCCTGTATAAAAAGAAAGCCGGTTTCAATGACTGAAACCGGCTCCAAAACTAGCGGTATTTATTTGAAAAAAATCAATTTAAAACCTGCATTTTTCGCGTAGTTAACAGTTGTCCATTTTCTGAATAAATACTCAATAAATAAAGTCCATCTGACATTTCCTGAACTGGAATTTGAATGGTTGATTTACCTGCGAGTAATTCACTCGTTTGAATCCATGTTGTTTGCCCTGTAATAGAAGTCATTGTGAATTTCAATGAGGCTGGCTTCATCAATTCAATATTCAATTTCGCCAATGTATTTGATGGATTAGGATATACATCACCTTGAACTAAGGCTGTTTCATAACTTACAATTCCCGAAATTTCATCACCCATCACAAGATCTATGGTTACTCCAGGTGTTTGTTCCGACAAGGTAAATTCTATTGGCAAGCAAGTCATACCTGGTTCATCGGCCATTAAACGGTAAGTTCCATATGCTAAATCAGGAATAGCGAAATCACCTGAATTATCGGTTCTAACCCAACGTTGTGGAACGTTTGCAAGATCGGTAATGATAACCTGAGCGCCTAAAACTGGCGACTGTGCCGATGAAAGCTCTGGATTGCTTAATCGGAATGGACCATCGTCGATGCTTCCATTTACTGTTCCGTTTCCACCTGGATTTGATCCGTAAATTAATTGGAAATTATAAATATATCCGCTTGGTGCTGA
>CAXNNF010000286.1:0-3171 GCA_964203455.1 Bacteroidia bacterium | reverse complement strand
GCCCACCAATAATCCGCCGTTAGAACCGCCTTGAATGGCAAGCTTTTCTTTGGATGTATATTTATTGGCTTGCAACCATTCGGCACAGGCAATGAAATCGTCAAATACATTTTGTTTTTTCTCCATCATTCCTGCACGGTGCCAGGTTTCGCCATATTCACCTCCACCGCGAAGATTAGCCATCACATACACTCCTCCATTTTCCAAAAACGGAACGCGTGTTGCCGAAAAACCAGGTTCCAAACTGATGTTAAATCCTCCGTAAGCATACAATAAGGTTGGATTTTGTCCATCGAGGGTAATTCCTTTTTTATGAACCACAAACATCGGCACCTTGGTCCCATCTTTACTTGGAGCAAACACCTGTTTTACCTCATAATCTTCTGGATTGAATTTTACTTCCGATTTTCTGAAAACAGTCGATTTGCCTGAAGCAATATCGTACTTGAAAATAGTGGGTGGGTAGTTGAATGAGGTGAATGTATAAAAACAAAAGGTTTCATTTTTATATCCACCAAATCCACCAGCTGCACCAACTCCTGGAAGTGTAATTTCATGTTCCATTTTTCCTGAACGACTATATTGAAACACCTGTGAATTAACATCTTTGAGGTATTCCGCAAATAATTTTCCACCGCAAGTAGAAACTCCTTTTAGCAAATTTCCACTTTCGGGAATGATGTTTTTCCAATTGGCTTTATCGGGATTTTTCGGATCAATCAAAACCAAGCGATAATTCGGTGCATCGATGTTGGTATGAACCAAAAGTTTATCTCCATCATTATCGACAACATTGCTCACAAAATCGAATTTGCTGATGAGTGGATGAAAGGACTCTTCGCCTGCTTTCAAATCACGAATCCAAGTTTCATTTCCGTCGGTTCCTTCACTGATTGAAAGAAACAAAAAATGCTCGTCTTCTGTTGCAGAAGCAGAATGGTAACGAAGCGGGTTGGCTTTATCGATGAATATCAAACGATCGCGGTATTGAGAATCGCCCAACTGATGGTAGTAAATGGAATGAAACTGGTTTTGACCAGAAAGCTCCTGGCCTTTTTCAGGCGATGGATAACGAGAATAATAAAATCCATTGCCGACAAATGACGCTCCTGAAAATTTCACATATTGAATAACATCAGGTAAATCTTTCCCGGTTGCAATTTCACGAATGCGCATTTCAGACCAGTCGCTTCCTGCACGACTCACGGTCTATGCAATGTATTTTTTATCGGTTGATATCCCTGCAAAACCTGCCGAAGCAGTTCCATCTGCAGCCAATTTCTTTGGATCTAAAAACTCAACCGGTTCGCCCGAAAGTCCATCTTGACGGTAATACACACTTTGGTTTTGGAGTCCGTCGTTTTTGCTATATAAATAATATTTTCCAGCACTAAATGGCGCTGAATATCTTGGATAATTGAGTAGTTCGTTTATGCGATCACGGATTTTATTTCGGTATGGGATTTTGGATAGATATGCATTGGTGACTTCATTTTCGGCTTTAACCCATGCTTTTGTTTCTTCGGATGTATCATTTTCGAGCCAACGATATGGATCGGCTACTTTAGTTCCGTGATAGTCTTCAACCAGATCGGTTTTACGTGTTTGAGGATATGGTAATTGTGCATTTGCTTCTTGCTGCATGAGTATTCCAAGCATGAGTATGCTGAATTTTGAAACTGTTTTCATCTAAAAAAAATGAGTTGAAATAAAATGTTCATTTAAAACGATTGACGAATCTCCTTTTTTACATATTCCAATGCAATTTGAGTAGGAAGTTTTTCAACATTGCCTGAAATCTCCAACAAGAGTTTAGCTAATTCCAATCCTTCGGGTGAATCGCCTACTTTATACGCAGCTGCATTTACGAGTTTAACCATTTCTTCCTTGGCACTTTTCACGAGTTCCCAAGAAGCGTTCGACATATACATTTGTTGGGCAATGTTATGATCGAATTCGCTACGAATGGTCTTTAAAATCTCCGAATGCAGAGTTCGGGCAGACATACCGGGGGAGTGAATACGCATAACCATATTATTGGGATTTATCCGTTCGAGGTAAACAATAATGCGCTCGTATGCTTGAATTCGGATTGGCGTTATGGCCGTTTGACTGGTCAGTTTTAAATCGAGCGAACGTAGTTTAAAATTTTCCTGCAGATAATTATTCAGAATAAAATAGATAAATCCAAAAACGATTAGCAATGGAACGCTGTATTTAAGAAGTTCTAAGATGGTTTCTAACCAATTCATATTTTCAAGTTATAGGTGGACGAAGGTATAAAATGCTTTAGATTTTTTTATGGTTTCACTCAGGATGAATTGAATTTCAGTTTAACCCTATTTTATACTGAATTCTACTGAACTTCAATTTTTCAAATACGAAAAAAATCAAAAAAAAAGTCCCGCCGAAGCAGGACTTTCAATCATGTTGAAATGGTGATTATCAGCTTAAGCCGTACGACGTACGTTAGCTGCATTCAATCCTTTTCTTCCTTCTTGTAGATCAAAGCTAACTTTGTCGTTTTCACGAATCTCGTCTACTAGACCTGATACGTGTACGAAGTATTCTTTGTCTGATTCATCGTCTTTAATAAATCCGAAACCTTTCGCATCATTAAAGAACTTTACTGTTCCATTTTTCATTCTAAAAAATATTATTTTGGCAAAGGTAACCCTTTTTACAAACGGATTACGTTTTTGTTTAAATTTAAGCGATTAAACCTAAATTAAAGACATTTTTATTTTTGAATTCAGCATTGAAATGTGCTATTGCTCAACGTTTTTAAGACTTTTTGAATATCTACCCAAAATGTGGGATATGATTTTTTTACCACATTGGGATGTTGAATGATTAAACTGGGAATTTTTAAAACCAATGGCGTAAATGCCATTGCCATGCGATGATCATCATACGTTTCGATTGAATATGGTTGATCGAATCGGAAATTTTGAGAATTGATAATTACTTCGTGAGCTGCTGGATGTTCGAAAGCAACCTCCATTTTCGACAATTCATTACAAACTGCCCAAATCCGATCGGTTTCTTTCAAACGAAGACTTTGCAATCCAGAAAAATGTACATTCAATTTCAATGCGGCTGATGTTACCGCATAAGTCTGAAATAAATCGGGCGTTTTGATACAATCGATAAACAAATCAGATTGCCTTA
>CAXNNF010000285.1:0-3174 GCA_964203455.1 Bacteroidia bacterium | reverse complement strand
GAGCTGAAATAGAAGTAATTAAGAATTTAGATATTCTTTTTGGCTATCAAGAAGTTAAATATTCGGGCTTCGATTATACAGCTAAGCGCGATGCATATGCATTTATCTATAATTTTTCTGAGTACCAGGTGGATGGAAAAGAAACAATGGTAGCCGGCGGTTTGCGTTACCGTTTTGGAGAAAAATCTTTCCTTTCGGCGCAATGGAATAAGTTCGATGTTTCAGATAAATTAATCGGAACGTCGAATTACAAAGTCAATCAATTCATGTTATTATATCAAATGAGTTTCTAATGATACGTAAACAGATTATTCTCGGATGTACTCTTGCAATTCTTGTATTTGCAGGATGTAAAATGGATAAGGAGTTTGATGGGCCCGATTTGAAGGACCTCTATGGTAAATTTACTGTTGTTCAAGATTTGGATATTTCCAATCGTTCGGTCGATTTTTCGTTGAATCAAACAACCTTCTTCACCGCTGCTTTTTCCAAAAATGTTCAATGGAACCTTCAAATTAAAGGCTTGAGTTCTGGAGCAGTCAAGCAAATTAGTGGCTTCTCGTCCGAACTGATTGCCGATAATGCACTTTGGAATGGCACCACAACCTCGCTTCCGATGTTCCGCATAGAAGATTGTGCTGTTCAACTAACGTTCGAAAACGAAGTCGATACCTTGCGCGATACACTTTCGGTTATTGGTAATCGAATCAACCAAGGATTACTCTTGAGTGATTTTGAAAATGGTTTCCCAACAGGCTGGACAAAATTTGTGCAGTCGGGCGCCGATATGAGTTTTGTGGTTCAAGAAAATGCCAACGCAGCTCAAGGAAATAAATATTACGACATGGGCGGAAAGGTTGATTGGGATTATTTAATCGGCTTGTTTGATATTCCAGCAAGTTTGTATGGATCACCTCGTTTTAATTTGAACAGCAATCCCGAAGCGGTCTTTTTTAATTCATTCATCTATAAACCCGACACAATCGATAACTCGATTATTCTGTTTCAGTTTAGGGAAGATGATAACGAAGATTGAACCTATTCAAGCAATGAAGATATGTATTCATTCGAATATCGACCTACTGAAAATGGTTGGAAACAACTTTCATTGAATTATGCCGACTTGCAAACGTTGGTCAACGGGGCTCCAACTGCCGCAATTGGCAATGGAATTCACGAACCCAACAAATTACTTAAAGTATCCTTGTTGTTTTTAGCAAATCCAACATCGGGCTATTCACAGAGCTATATCGATTACATGATTTTTACAGAGAACGCGCCGCTAAATCCATAAATCGATGTTGAGGTTTTCTTTTGCCTGTATTTGTTTCGTGGTTTTTTTGTCGGGCTGTTCGTCTTTCCGTCAATTGGGTTTGTATGAGAAAGAAAGCGATCGTCCCTCAAAGCCGGAGATCAATGGATTTTCGCAATTGCAGATTTTTCAAGACGAACTCAATGCCGATGCATGGTTTACAAAATCACCTAATTGTATTGCTGTAAGTGCAGAACGAACGAATGTATTTTCGGGAGAAGGAGCAATACATGTAAAATGGAATAAGCAAGCCGAAGATTGTCCTTGGATGGGATTAGGATTTGGATGGGATGGATGGAATGGAAAAGATTTATCCCAAATTACCCAAGAAGCCGCGCTTACATTTTGGGTGAAAACGAATGGCAAACCATTAAAAGAACTTCCTTGGGCAATTGGGATGGAAGATTTTTCAGGAAACCAGCAATGGGTTGGGTTTGCTGCCGAATATGTTGTGAAAGGTCCCATAACGGATAAATTCACTCAAGTACTCATTCCATTAGAACGATTCCGTTTGCTAAACGGCAAAGTGGATGTTTACTCAATCAAACAATTAATCATTCAATTCGAATCGAGTGGAGAAGTTATCATTGACAATATCTGCATTCAACCCTGGAATAATCAAGGATTATGAAAATTTGCGCATCTCTTTTACTTTGCTTCCTACTTTTCTTTGCTGGAGCACCCAAGCCCATTAATCGTTTAAAATCTCCTCAGCAAAATCCCATCGATTCTCTCATTGCTTTAATGACCATGGAAGAAAAAGTGGGGCAAATGACACAACTGAATTTGGATGTGGTGTGCGAAGGAGAAATTTATAAACTCGTTGAGCCGCATCATATCGATAGTGCTAAACTCTATCAAGCAATTACGCAGTATCATGTTGGCTCCATTTTAAATTGCGGAGGACATTCTTATCCACGTGAACAATGGCTAACCCTTGTAGGTACTATTCAACGATTTGCAATAACAAAATCGCGATTGAAAATTCCTATTTTATATGGAATTGATGCCATTCACGGTGCTAATTATGTCAATGGGTCAACACTTTTTCCTCAGCCCTTAGCTCAAGCCGCCACCTTCGATCCAGAACTAAGCCGCCAAGCGGCAGAGGTTACGGCTTATGAAACAAGAGCTGTTGGAATTCCTTGGAATTTCTCACCAGTTCTCGATGTAGCAAGACATCCCGCTTGGTCACGTTTTTTTGAAACATACGGAGAAGACCCATTAATTTGCACTCGTTTTGGTGAAGCTGTAATTAAAGGATATCAAGGAAATTCCCCCATCGATTCAAAACATGTTGCAGCCTGCATGAAACATTTCTTGGGTTACAGCGCAATGAGAACCGGTAAAGACAGAACACCTGCTACGATTTCAGAAATTCAATTACGTGAAATTTATATTCCACCATTTAAAGCGGCCATTGATGCAGGCGCATTAACGGTCATGATTAACAGTGGCGAAATAAACGGAGTGGCTGTTCATGCGAGTTATGACATTTTAACCAAGTTGCTTCGCGAGGAGCTTCAATTTAAAGGTCTTGCAGTTACCGATTGGGAAGATATTATCAAGTTGCATAAAAATCACCGCGTGGCATCTTCGCTGAAAGAAGCTGTTTACATGTCCGTTCAAGCGGGAATTGATATGTGCATGGTTCCCAACGACTATGATTTTACAAAACTGCTCATTGAATTAGTGAAAGAAGGAAGAATCTCGGAAGCGCGTCTCGATGTTTCGGTTCGTCGAATCTTGGAAGTGAAAATGAAATTGAATCTTTTCAAGAATAACAAGATGCCTAAATTGAAAGATTATCCGCAGTTTGGCTCCAAAGAATCTGCCGATTTATCAAAGAGTATCGCTGAATC
>CAXNNF010000284.1:0-3177 GCA_964203455.1 Bacteroidia bacterium | reverse complement strand
CAATTTGGGATATATACATGAAGAACCCAGAAACAAAAGCTTCTTTACATTGTTTTTCCAAGCACTATGAATGACATGGTTTTGGATTGCCAAATTATCATACAGAAATTCGGCGCGGTAAATATTGTTAGCCAGAATGCCGCCCACTTTCGCAGCAGCTAATACAACAACATCAGGTTTTTCCCTTTCAAAATAGGCTTCAACATCGGCTTGTCGTCGTAAGTCCAATTCTTTTGAACTTGCTCCAATTAAATTTGAGTATCCTCTATTTTCTAAAGCACGCCATACTGCCGAACCAACCATTCCGCGATGACCCGCAATGTATATTTTATCCGACTTTTCCAAAATGAGATTAGTTGCCTGCATTAAATTCGGTAATGAATTTTTTATTCCGAAAGAGTTGTAAATCAGCCGAAACCATATCTTTTACCAATTCATCAAAATGAATTCTGGGTTTCCAATTGAGTTTTTCCTGTGCTTTTGTAGCATCGCCAATAAGAAGCTCCACTTCGGTTGGACGAAAATACGTTGGGTCAATACTCACTATTTCTTTACCAATCGGAAGTTGATAATCGGGATGTTCGCAATGCGTTACGTAAGCTTTTTCATCAACTCCATCTCCTTTAAATTCAATGATAATACCCGCTTCGGCAAATGCTCTTAATAAAAATTCACGAACTGTTCGTGTTTCACCTGTTGCAATAACAAAATCTTCAGGGGTATCTACCTGAAGCATTTTCCACATCGCTTCAATATAGTCTTTGGCATGTCCCCAATCGCGCTTCGCATCGATATTTCCCATGTATAGTTTATCCTGCATGCCCAAGGCAATCTGCGCAACACCTCGAGTAATTTTCCTTGTAACAAAAGTTTCACCTCGGTTTGGACTTTCATGATTAAACAAGATGCCGTTTACTGCAAACATTCCGTAAGCTTCACGGTAGTTCACAGTAATCCAATAGCCATATAATTTGGCAACAGCATATGGACTTCTTGGGTAAAACGGTGTGCTTTCCGATTGAGGAACTTGTTGAACCAAGCCATATAACTCAGACGTAGATGCCTGATAAATTCGAGTTTTCTTTGTCAGATTTAATAAACGAACAGCTTCTAAAATACGCAAGGTGCCCATCCCATCTACGTTTGCAGTGTATTCAGGTTCATCGAAACTTACCTTTACATGGCTCATCGCACCTAGGTTGTAGATTTCGTCTGGCTGAACTTCTTGAATAATTCGAATCAAGTTCGAAGAGTCTGTTAAATCGCCGTAATGCAAGAAAAATTTGGCATTATCGATATGTGGATCTTCATATAAATGATCGATACGTTCGGTATTAAACAAAGAGCTTCTTCGTTTTATCCCGTGAACTATATACCCTTTGTTGAGAAGGAATTCGGCAAGATATGCTCCATCTTGTCCGGTAATTCCTGTAATTAAAGCTATTTTCAATTGCAGTTCATTTGTGGGTAAAAATAGAATTTTTTAGTCTATATCAACGTATATACTCCATTTGAACATGGCTTTAATTTCATGAGGTATATTCAGTCTTGTTTTGGAAACGGATATGTACATTTGCCCAATGGAACTCGTTTTTGCTACAAACAATGCGCATAAGTTGGAAGAAGTGCGAACAATAATTCACAACCGATTAAACATCTTATCACTTAAAGATATTGAATTTGTAAAAGAGCTTCCGGAAACAACCGGAACAATTATCGGTAACGCGATTCAAAAAGCACAAACACTTTTCAAAGAAACCGGATTTGCATGTTTTGCCGACGATACAGGTTTGGAAATTAATGCGCTTGATGGAAATCCGGGTGTTGATACTGCTCACTTCGCCGGTATAGAAAGAGATTCCATTAAAAACATGAATCGTGTGTTAAGCCAAATGGATGGAGTAGTGGAGAGATCAGCTCGTTTCATAACGGTAATTGCTTTTGTTAATGAAAACGGCGTTCAAACCTTTGAAGGAGAAGTGAAAGGAAAAATTGCACAAGCCATTTCAGGACTTGGTGGATTTGGCTATGACCCGATTTTTATTCCCGAAGGTTTCGATCAAACATTTGCGGAATTGCCTCAGAGCATAAAAAACGAAATCAGTCACCGAGCCCACGCAACAGCATTATTTGCCAACTGGATAAATCAAAACATGAGTATTTAAATTAATTTTGCTGCCAATTATGGAATTCATAACCTCATTACTCGACTTTATTTTACATATAAATTCGCATCTCGATCAACTGGTTCTTGATTATGGATTTGCTATTTATTTTATTTTATTTCTAATCATTTTCGTAGAAACGGGTTTGGTTGTAATGCCCTTTTTGCCTGGTGATTCTTTGTTATTTGCTGCCGGTGCATTATGCGCTCGACCAGGTTCAGAATTGAGTTTACTTCTACTTATTGTGCTTCTTATTTTGGCTGCAGTCTTGGGCGATAATCTTAATTATGCCATCGGTCGTTTTGCAGGATCCAAAGTGGTAAACTTGAAATTTCGCGGGAAACCATTAGTGAAACAGGCGTATATTGACCAAACGCATAAATTTTTTGAAAAATACGGAACCAAGGCCATCATCATGGCTCGCTTCATTCCCATCGTCCGCACGTTTACTCCTTTTGTAGCGGGTGTTGGCGAAATGAATTATCAAAAAAAATTCCTTCCTTTCGATTTAGCGGGTGGTTTCTTGTGGATTACTTCCATGACTTTGGCCGGCTATTTCTTAGGTAATTTAGAATTCTTCCAAAAGCATTTTGAGGCGGTAGTTATAGGAATTATATTGCTTTCAGTGATGCCAATGGTTATCGCCTATTTACGTCATCGATTCAATGCAACAAAGCACTGATTTATAATTAAAACACCCATTCTCATTATAAAAATGGCGTTTTGTTATTAGCAAAAAATGAGTAATTGTTTTGGGCGTGTCGCTGTAAAAGCTCAGGTAAAATCGCTTTTACACCACCGCGTTTTCACCTTAAAGTCCTCGCCTAAAGGGCTTCGGGCTTCCGGTTCAACCGCTCACGCGGGCATTTCGATTTGATATTGTACTGTTTTCTGACTTAAGGCATTCTTTGCGTTAATCCAATCACTGAAGAATTATCTTTGAAAATTTTTGTTTTAAATGAGATGACATAAAAGATTGGGAAAGGATCTTTTCAAATTTGAACTATATGTA
>CAXNNF010000283.1:0-3177 GCA_964203455.1 Bacteroidia bacterium | reverse complement strand
CCAGGATAAAGAGCAGAACCCGTTCCGTAAATATCATGCGAATGCTTCCTATTCGTTATTCGAAAAACCTGCATGATTAACTATAAACACCGAATTCGATGCGACCAAGGAGATCTCTCACTTTGGAAACACCAGCGGGAATATCGAGTAAATCTTTGGGCATCATTCCGCCCAAAGCGATGTTTGGAAAATGCAACCACTTGAAAAAAGATTCATTATTGGAGAATACTTCAGCTCCATAGATAAACAGATATGAAAGCTCCAACAATTGAACAGCGGTGTTTCTATCTAATGTTTTATTGGCCTTAATCCATCGGTAGATGGTGGGTTCGGATACATTTAAAATGGCCGCAACAAAATTTCGCGGGAAATTAAAGTATTTGCGGAAGCTATCGATAGCATGAGAATTAATGCCAATCGAAGCAACCGAGATAAAATCGAGCGGGCACGACATCTGATTGCTTAGATTTTCATTACCCAAGATAGAACTGAGCTTGTAGTAAATATTGTTGAATGAGATTTCTTCTACTATCATTTGATAAATTATTTTATCAGATAGCTAAATTACTATTTTTTATTAGAGTATTACAATTTTAAAAATTTTCTTTTCCAGACAAAAGAAAAGCACCAAGCAGCAAGCATTAAAACTAAACAGCCGATTACATTATACCAGAGAAAACTAATATCCGTTAAACTAAAAAAGAGAATTACAGTAATTTGTGCTAATAGAGCAGCACCAAAAACTGCTTTAGAAGAACAACGCTTCATCCAAAAAGCACATAGAAAAATCCCCAGCATGGGACCATAAAAAATGGATCCGAGAATATTCACCACTTCGATTAGACTGTTGCCCAAATTATAGGCAAAGCAAGCAACGGCAATACTAAAAATGCCCCATCCGAAAGTATACCAGCGCGACAAAGCATATTCCTGCGATGGAGTTCGTTTCGTATTACTAAAACGTTTGTGAATATCGATAATGCTCGAAGATGCTAATGAATTTAATGCAGCTGCAATGGAACCCCAAGCAGCGAGAAAAATAATGGCAATGAGTAATCCAACTATTCCTTTGGGTAAATAATCAATTACAAATCGAAGGAATATATAATTGGTATCATTTGAATCACCCTGTATTTCGGGCGATTTAATCCAATGTTTTACTTTTAAACGAAGTGCATCTCCCTTAGTTTGGAGAACACGCAAGGTATCAATCTGCTCCTGCTGAACTGCTTCATTTTGATTATGTCGAGCATCCGTATAAAGATTTACAGCAAGTGATTTCTGCTGAGCAATTTGCAAGTATGAATCTTGGACTGTTTTTAACGAATCTTTATACACTTCCGAATTCTCCAATTTTTTCAATTCTACCTGATTGAAAAATATAGGAGCTTGGAAAAAGCAATAGAAACAAAATACCAAAGCACCAATAAGTAAAATGAGAAATTGCATGGGCACTTTCACGAGACCATTCATTAACAAACCCATCCGACTTTCTCGTAGGGATTTTGCTGTTAAGTATCGTCCCACCTGCGATTGGTCTGTTCCGAAATATGAAAGTGCCAAAAAGAATCCACCAAAAGCACCACTCCAGATATTGTATTTGTCATTCCAATTGAATGTTCCATCCTTAAAACCAGTTGTAATGACATTGAGTTTCCCCAATTTTCCGCTCACATGCAAAGCATCAACAAAGCCAATCGAATCAGGTAGCATATTCACCACTAAATATCCGGCAAGAAACATCCCAACAAAAATGATAAGAAACTGAATTTGCTGCGTGTATGCAACAGCACGTGCTCCACCACTAACGGTGTAAATAATAAGCAATCCTCCCATCACGACATTGGTAAAATAGATGTTCCAACCAAAAAGGGATGATAAAATGATTGCAGGAGCGTAGACCGAAATCCCGGTTGACAATCCCCTAGAAATCAAAAACAAGATGGAAGTAAGCGTTCTAGTTCGCACATCGAAACGCTTTTCCAAGAATTCGTATGCCGTGTAAACATTGAGTTTGCTAAATACAGGAACAAATGCGATGCAAATTACCACCATGGCCAATGGCAATCCAAAATAATATTGCACGAAACGCATACCATCGGTATACGCTTGACCTGGAGCAGAAAGAAAGGTGATGGCGCTTGCCTGCGTTCCCATGATACTAAGAAGTACAAGAAACCAAGGCATATTTTGGTTGCTCCGGAAATAGCCGTTTAAATCTTTGGTCGTTCTGCTGCGATACAAACCATAAACGATGATAATAAACAGCGTAAATCCAAGAACAATCCAGTCGATAGTACTCATTCGAATGTAATTGTAAAAAAATAGAAACTCACTATCAATAAAATCAAAACACCTATAACAAGGGCATACAGGCCATTCCAAGAGCCCATGATTGGTGATTTTTCTTCCTTATTCTTTTCCATCGTATTTGCCCCAAGCAATCATATTAGCGAATAAACGATAAGCACCCGACACTCCGGATGGTAATTCACGAAAAAAGGATAATCCGGTATAGATAAATTTGCCTTTCCCATATTCAGCGGCAAGTAAAGCTCCTTGAAGTGGCTTTTCGGAAGGGTCGTTACATTCAAGAAGAGGCGTGTACTTTGAATCCCATTTATTGGGGAAATAAATACCACGCTCCTGAATCCAATTGGAAAAATCATCTTGGTTTATCTTGTTTGGAAAATTGAAAATTGGATGATCGGCGACCAAGATTTTCATTTCTGCATTTTCTTCGGTTACACGATCGTTAGATATTTCAAATGGATAAGGTCCGGGTTGCGCTTTCAATTCACTGATTCGGTTTTTGGTATTGTATTGCTCTATGAGTGTCCCTCCATCTTTTACAAAATCGAGCAGATATGGCATAATTGACACCATGTTTTCATTGGTATTAAATGCACGAATACCGATGATTACTGCATCTATTCCAATGAGTTTTTCGGGACTCAATTCGGAAGATTGCACAATTGATAAATCATAACCAGCATATTTTAAACAAGCAGCTACTTTATCATCTGCACCTGGAATATACACCAACTTCTCACCTTTCCGAATCATGTTTACAAAAGTCATTTTAACAGCTGCGGGCTTGACCCATGTTTGCATTGGAATGTGATCGTAGTCAATACGACTTATTGTTTGCAATTGTGTTTTTTGATTTGTATTTCC
>CAXNNF010000282.1:0-3178 GCA_964203455.1 Bacteroidia bacterium | reverse complement strand
AATTGAATGAAGATTTAGAAGAAAAAGTCAAAACAAGAACCCTCGAATTAGAAGAAACACTCGAGGTGCTATTACACGAAAAGCAAGAACGCGAAAAACAAAAAGCTAAACAGGCGTATACCGATCATCTTTTGAGAGTTTCGAACGATGCAATTGGAGAAGTAATTACGCAATCAAATATCGATTTGGGTATTAAAAATGCGTACGAATCAATCGCAAAAATTGGAGATATCGATTCAATTTATTTATACTACCTGGGAGATTCTCATTTAAAACAAGATGATTTTGTAATGCATTCAAGTTGGTTAGGAGAACCCTCCAATCATCATCATTCTGCTTTGCAAATTCTATTTCATTCTTTATTAAATGAAACAGATGGATTTTTTATTCATGATTTAAATTCGGGGAAGTCGGTTTTAAGTTCGAAATTTTTCGAGGAAAGAAAAAGTGCTGATACTAATCTCGTTGCTGAGCTAAACAAACTCGACTTTCTTGCTTTACCCATTTTTATTGGGAAGAAATTAACAGCCGTATCTGTATTTGTCAAAAAAAGAGAGCTTCTCTGGGAACTTGTTCATGAAACGATCTTACTTAATTTATCAAATTCTATTGGAAATTTAATCCATCAAAAAGAAACAGAGACTGACATAAATAATAGTAGACTTGGATTATTAGAAGCGCAGAAATTTTCTAAGATTGCAAGTTTCTCTGTAGATTTTAAGCGAAAATTATGTTCGTTTACTGAACATGCTTCCATGCTATTAAATTTAGATTCTAAGGAACTTGTTTTTGATGATGGATTGGTTCATCGGTTGAGAAGATATGTTCATTCGGAAGATTTAACCTTAATCGATTATTTTTGGCAACAAGCCATGATTGAACGAAAAGAAATTCGTCTCGACTTTAGAATTCTTCTTGAAGAAAATCAGTTTCAATACATAAACTGGAATATGCAACCTGAATTTAGCGAATCTGGTGAGTTGATTTATGTTCGAGGAACTCTTCAAGATATTACCGAAAGAAAACTACTTGAAGATAAAGCGTCTACCGCTAAGTTGATTATTGAGAATAGCCCTGCTGTTTTGTTTAGATGGAAAATTTCTGAACATTGGCCTGTTTTATATGTATCAAGCAACATTAGTCACTTTGGTTATTCCGAAAATGATTTCATATCGCAGCGTATTCAATATTCAGACATCATACATTTCGAAGATTTGAAAAGAGTGGCAGATGAGCAAGAGGAAATGAAACTAATAGGAACATTAAATTACTCTCAAGAATATCGGATTATTACAGGTCATGGTGATACAAGATGGGTGGAAGATCAAACAGTGGTTGTTTGTGACGATTTTGGGAATACCCTGTATCATCAAGGTATTATTTTAGATATAACGGAAGAGAAAATTGCCAAGTTTGCTTTACAAGAAAGTGAACAGCGGTTCCGGTCTTTAGTGCAAAATTCGACTGATATAACAACCATTTTAGAGTTGGATGGAACAGTTCGTTATGTAAGTCCAATCTTTTATCGAATGTTCGGCTATTCACCCGAAGATATTCTAGGTGAAAATGTATTTGATTTCATCCATTACGATGATATTCAGGATGTTCAGGATGTCTTTATAGAACTCAAAAATACGAAGCAACAAACCAATCCAATTGAATTAAGATTAAGAAATAAACTTGGCGAATGGAAATATTTAGAATCCGTTGGAATCAATTTAACTGATCTTCCTGCAGTTTCTGGATTGGTCATAAATTCGCGAGATATTACCGAACGGATTGATAATGAGAAGCAATTAAAAGAGTATGCTACATCCTTAGAGAAAATAAATAAGGAACTTGATCAATTCGCATACATTATTTCGCATGATTTAAAAGCGCCGCTTCGCGCAATAAACAATCTGTCGACATGGATTGAAGAAGACATTCAAGAGAATATTCAAGCAGAAACCCAGAAGAATTTTTCGATGCTTCGTGGTAGGATTCAACGTATGGAAATGCTTATAAATGGAGTTTTGGAGTATTCAAGAGCAGGCCGACTGAAAACAGAATCTACCGCTATTGATATGAATCATTTCATTAAGGATGTGATTTTTAATTTAGCACCACCCGACAATTTCAAGATTAAAATTCAAAGTAAATTGCCTACTATAGAAGGAGAAAAAGTTGTTTTGGATCAGGTGTTTTCCAATTTAATAAGCAATGCTATAAAATACAACGACAACCCCAATCCGTCTATTCAGATTGGTTATGAAAATCAAGTTGGTACGCATTCTTTTTTTGTTCAAGACAATGGACCTGGCATCGAAGAAGAGTTTCACGAAAAGATTTTTGGAATATTTCAAACCTTAAATGCGCGAGATTCAATCGAAAGTACGGGTGTAGGTTTGTCGATCGTCAAGAAAATTATTGAGGAAAAATCTGGTCGTGTTTGGGTAGAAAGCTCGACAGGAAAAGGTTCGAAATTTATTTTTACTCTTCCTCAAACAGATTTGATAAATAATTGATTTTTTATGATTTCCATTCGTAAAAATTTCTCATTATTGGCTATCAAAAAACACCTAATAAAATGATTGAAAAAACTGTTAATATTCTCCTTGTTGAAGACGATGAGGTAGATGTTATGAATGTAAAACGTGCTTTCCAAAAGAACAATCTTACCAATCCAATATTTCACGCAGGCAATGGACTCGAAGCATTACAAATGCTAAGAGGTGAAACAGGCAAAGAGCAAATCCCAATGCCGCGAATTATCTTATTGGATTTAAACATGCCCCGAATGGGAGGAATTGAATTTCTCCACGAACTCCGTAAAGACGAGATTTTAAAAAATATTAGTGTTTTTGTAATGTCAACTTCTAATGAAGACAAAGACAAGGTTGATGCCTATAATTTGAATGTTGCGGGCTATATTCTAAAGCCATTGTCTATGGAAAGTTTTGTAAGTGCCGTGTCAATTTTAAAAAATTATTGGACTTTGTGTGAATATCCTCATTAGGATGCAACCAAAATTTTAAGTTGACGTAAACGCAGTCAAAAATTAAAACAAATAGCTGGTTCAATTAAATTGGAACAGTCTTATTTTTTAAAAAATGACTGAGTTAAACATTAAATTATTTCTAGTTGATGACGATGAAATTGATGCTATTTCGTTTGAACGCGCTCTTAAAAAATCAGG
>CAXNNF010000281.1:0-3204 GCA_964203455.1 Bacteroidia bacterium | reverse complement strand
AATGCTGCTCAGAATTCAGGTTATTCGATGACGCAGAATATTTTATTCCGGCATAAATTCAAGAAGGCGGGGCGTACAATTTCTTTGACCTTAAATTCCGATAACAGCGAAAAGGCAGGTAGTTCAGATCTCGGATCTAATAATCGATTTGTTTTGAGTGATACAAGTTCCAACATGCTTAATTTGAAGCAACAAACTTCAACCTATACGAATGGACAAACCTATTCAACCAATATCATGTTCACCGAAAATATTGGGAAACTAGCTCAGTTATTTTTGAATTATACTCCATCACAAACAATCAATATATCAATAAAGGAAACAAATCGAATTAATCCAATGGGTCTTGAGGTAATTAAATTGGATTCATTGCTTTCAAATAGTTACGACAATGTTATAACAACTCAAAAAGGGGGCGCTGGAATTCGAATTCGTACCCCAAAATTAATGATGGTGCTTAATGCCAACATGCAACAAGTTGTCTTAACTGGAAATCAAAGTTTTCCTAACCAATTTGAGTTGAGAAAAACATTCAATAACATCCTGCCATTTGCTATGTTTAATTTCAAGTTTAGCAGTGCAACCAATATGCGCATGTTTTATCGAAGTTCTACCAATATCCCTTCTATAAATCAATTGCAAACGGTCCTAGACAATAGTAATCCATTGCAACTTTCAACGGGTAATGCGAACTTGAAACAAGAATTTTCACAATCCATTACCACCCGTTTTAGTTCTGCCAATGTGAAAACTAGTCGTTCGGTGTTTGTGAATTTAAGTTCCAATTTTACCAATAATTACATTGCCAATTCCATCATCATTGCCAATAATGATACTACACTTTCGAATGGTGTAAATTTGAGAAAAGGTTCTCAACTAAGTCGTCCTGTGAACCTTAACGGATTTGTTAATTTAAATTCTTTGGTAACGTATAGCTTTCCAGTGAAACTGATTAAAAGCACTTTGAACATTCAAGGTGGATTGAACTATAATGTAAAGCCGGGTGAAATTAATGGTCAACGCAACGAATCCGAAACGTTTGCTTATTCAGGTGGAATTGTGATTGCAAGTAACATCAGTGAAAAAATCGATTTTACGGTGTCGTATAATGGCGGTTGGAATAATGTAACCAACTCGCTTCAGCCGAGCCTAAACAATAATTACATCGTTCAAACAGCGGGTGTAAAAGCCAATTGGTTGCCTTGGAAAGGTTTAGTGTTGAACACCGAAATTACGCAATCGAATTACTCCGGTTTAGGAACCGGATTCAATCAGAACTTTACTTTGTGGAATGCAGGAGTTGGGTATAAATTCCTGAAAAACAAATCAGGTGAAATTCGCGCAACCGTTTTCGATTTGCTTAAACAAAATCAAAGTATCAATCGAAGTGTAACGGAAACCTTTGTAGAAGATAGTTACACTAAGGTCTTGAGTCGTTATTTTCTATTCTCGTTTACTTACACATTCCGAAAATTTGCAGGTATGAAAATGCCTGAAGCTCAACCAAACGACCCAATGCGCGGTCCGGGTGGACCTCCACATGGTCATTGATTCATCGATTTTCACTTTGCTGAAACTTGCTTTTTGTCATGTACTTGCCTGATAATCAGATTTAATGTCGCTTATAAAATTGATTAGCTGACAGATTTTCCGCTTCAAGTAAAAGGGTGAATTCTTGCTTGGGGCATTTTGAAAAATCCTATACCATGAATTTCAATCAATTCACACTCAAAGCTCAGGAGTCTGTTCAGCAAGCTCAACAAATTGCAACTCAAAATGGGCAACAAGCAGTTGAAACTGGGCACCTTTTAAAAGGAGTTCTCGAAATTGATGAGAACGTACTTCCTTTTTTGTTTAAAAAACTAAGCGTAAACACGCCTGCTTTACTTTTAGCATTAGATGGTATTATAAAAGGGTATCCGAAAGTTTCGGGCGCTTCACCATATCTATCAAATCCAGCTCAGGCTGCCTTAACAAAAGCTACATCCTTGATGCAAGAAATGAAAGATGAATTTGTTTCCATCGAACATTTGGCACTTGGAATATTATCTGGGAACGATGCCGTTTCTCGTTTATTGAAAGATTCGGGATTGAACGAAAAAGATTTACGAGTTGCGGTTGCTGAATTACGAAAAGGTGCGCGTGTTACCTCTCAAACAAGCGAGGATACATACAATGCATTAAATAAGTACGCGAAAAATCTCAATGATATGGCGCGTAACGGAAAGCTCGATCCTGTTATTGGGCGCGATGAAGAAATACGCCGCGTGCTACAGATTTTAAGTCGACGTACCAAAAATAATCCCATTTTAATTGGAGAGCCAGGAGTTGGTAAAACAGCCATCGCCGAAGGATTAGCTCATAGAATCGTAAATGGCGATGTACCCGAAAATTTAAAAAGCAAGCAGATTTATTCGCTCGATATGGGCGCTTTGATTGCTGGTGCGAAATACAAAGGTGAATTTGAAGAGCGATTGAAATCGGTGGTGAAGGAAGTTACCGAATCGGAAGGCGATATTGTACTTTTTATTGATGAGATTCATACGCTTGTTGGAGCGGGTGGAGGAGAAGGCGCCATGGATGCGGCCAATATTCTTAAACCTGCTTTGTCGCGAGGTGAGTTGCGAGCAATTGGAGCTACAACCTTAAACGAATACCAGAAATATTTCGAAAAGGACAAAGCACTCGAACGTCGTTTTCAAAAGGTAATCATTGATGAACCCGACGCTGCTGATGCGATTTCCATTTTACGTGGATTGAAAGAGAAATACGAAAATCACCACAAAGTACTCATCAAAGACGAGGCAATTATTGCGGCTGTAGAAATGAGTCAGCGGTATATCAATGATCGTTTTTTACCCGATAAAGCCATCGATTTAATTGATGAAGCGGCTTCCAAATTGCGCATGGAGATAAATTCATTGCCCGAAGAATTGGATGAGTTGGAACGGAAAATTCGTCAGCTCGAAATTGAACGTGAAGCCATCAAACGTGAAAACGATCAAAAGAAATTATCCTCTTTAAGTGAAGAAATTGCCAACCTGGAACAAGACCGTTCTTCGTTACGATCGAAGTGGCAAAACGAAAAGGATGTTGTAGATCAAATCCAGAAAAATAAACAGCTCATCGACACCTATAAGTTTGAAGCCGAGCAAGCCGAACGCTCGGGCGATTTTGGGAAGGTAGCTGAATTGCGTTATGGTA
>CAXNNF010000280.1:0-3212 GCA_964203455.1 Bacteroidia bacterium | reverse complement strand
AAGTTCTTTTCTCTCAATTTCTCAACAATTCGAGAAGCATTGGATGCTTTATCTAGCATGCGATCTATAAGCGAATTAATGGAAGTGCTGTTGGGATGCTGTCCTCTTAATATGCGAAGAATGTTAAATTGAGGTAAGGTTAATCCGAATTCCTTCAGTATATGAAAACTCTTCATATTCATATTGTTTGCTGTGTACAATATGTTTATTGCCGCTTTCTGGTTTTCGCTTTTGAATGCAGTCTGATGTATTTCCTCTTCGATTTTCATTGCGGGACAAATGTAAACATCTACATTATATGTAAATACATTTAATGTAGATGACGATATCAACGCCTTCATTATCTGATATTTTAATTTTTTAAATGCATCATAGTATTACCAAATCGCCCTAATAGAGTGTATCCAAGATTTACGAATCAAAATCTTGATTTAAATCAAGTAACATTCATTAAAATAGAATAAGGATATTGTGGTTTCGAAATGTATTTTTACACCATGAATAAAATCGAACATCTCGGAATTGCCGTACGTGAACTTTCAAAAGCACAAAAAGTTTTTAATTTGTTGCTTAACAAGGAGCCTTATAAGATGGAACAAGTGGAGCGTGAGAAAGTAAATACCTTGTTTTATGAATTAGGAGAAAGTAAAATTGAATTACTAGAAAGCACCGATAAGGATGGTACAATTTCGAAGTTTATAGAAAAACATGGGGGAGGATTTCATCATGTTGCCATTGCTGTTGATGATATTGTTTTAGAAATGACTCGCTTAAAAAATGCAGGTTTCGAGTTGTTGAGTGATGAACCCAAAACGGGAGCTGATAACAAACTGATTTGCTTCTTGCACCCACGATCGACGGGAGGTCTTTTAATTGAGCTCTGCCAGGATGCCAATTAACGATTGATTAATATTCAATTCCATTTCAAAATTTCCTGTATTTTTCGCCTTCCAATTTCAAAATATTATGAAGTATATAACCATCGACTCCGCATTGTATATCGAAAATCGCAAACGTTTTACTGTGAAGATGAAACCCAATAGCATTGCAATTTTTGTTTCGAACGATGAAGTTCCTCGAAGTGCGGATGCAACATATACATGGCGACAAAATCCCGATTTGTTCTATTTAAGTGGAATTGATCAGGAACAAACGATGTTGATTTTATTTCCCGATTGCCCCAATCCCAAAATGCGTGAAGTCTTGTTTTTGCGCAAGACCAGCGAACATATTGCCATTTGGGAAGGTCATAAATACACAAAAGAAGAAGGTAAAACAGCTTCTGGAATTGAGAATATTGTGTGGAACGATTCATTTGAATCGACACTTCATGTGTTATTGACTTATGCTCAATCCATTTACCTCAATCAGAACGACCATGACAGAGCTGTTCCAGGCGTTGATAGTAGAGAATTGCGTTTTGCGAAAGAACTAAAATCGAATTACCCGCTTCATAATTATGAGCGAAGCGCACCCATCATGCATGCTTTGAGAGCGATCAAATCGCCACTCGAAATTGCATCCATGCAAACGGCTTGTAATATTACCGAAAAGGCATTTCGTCGTGTTTTGGGTTTTGTGAAACCGGGCGTTTGGGAATATGAAATTGAAGCCGAGATTATTCATGAATTCATCCGCAACCGCGCGAGTGGTCATGCATACAATCCTATCATTGCTTCGGGACCTTCCGCTTGTGTTTTGCATTATGTAGAAAATAACCGACAGTGTAAAGCGGGCGATGTGATATTGATGGATTTTGGTTCTGAATATGGAAACTACAA
This sequence comes from Bacteroidia bacterium, assembly GCA_964203455.1. Lineage (GTDB taxonomy): Bacteria > Bacteroidota > Bacteroidia > M30B66 > M30B66 > CALQRR01. Next base: position 1,431 of record CAXNNF010000280.1, on the reverse strand, counting down.
TTCCGATTTAACGCGTTGCATTCCTGTAAGTGGAAAATTTACTGCGCGTCAACGGGCTGTTTATGATGCCGTTTCACGCGTCATGAAATATGCGAAAACCATGCTTCGTCCGGGAACCCGTTATGAGGAATACGTGAAAAATGTTGGTTTGGCCATGGAAGAAGAATTGATTCTTCTTGGATTGATTGATGCTGCTGCTGTGAAAGTTCAGGATCCAGAAAATCCTTTGTATAAGAAGTATTTCATGCATGGAACTTCGCATTACCTCGGATTGGATGTTCATGATGTAGGTTACCGTTATGCGCAATTCGAAGCGGGCATGGTATTTACCTGCGAACCGGGAATTTACATTCCAGAAGAAGGATTAGGAATTCGTCTCGAGAATGACATCCTACTCACCGAAAATGGAAACTTCGATTTGATGGGCAACATTCCTTTGGAAGCCGAAGAGATTGAGGATTTAATGAATTGATCAATAATCCTGATCTCCTTTGAGGTAGTTTGGATAACGAATTTGGTGGACTTTTCGAACTTCTTCCATGAGGAGTTTGCGAAATGTTTCAATGTTATCTTTCTGAGTCGCTGAAATGAAAATTGCGGGTGCGTTTGTTTTGGCCATCCAGCTTTTCTTCCAATCGTCGAGCGAAAAGTTCTCACGCAAAATCGGTGATAAATCATCCTCGTCTTTTTTCACATAGCTAAAAGCATCAATCTTATTAAACACCATGATGATGGGCTTATCCATGCTTTTGATGTCGGTTAGTGTTTCATTCACCGCTGTAATATGATCTTCAAAACTGGCATGCGAAATATCCACTACATGAATTAAAATGTCTGCTTCACGAACCTCATCCAATGTTGATTTAAACGATTCGATGAGTTGGGTTGGGAGTTTGCGAATAAAACCAACGGTATCGGATAGTAAAAACGGAATGCTTTCCAATACCACCTTACGAACAGTTGTATCGAGCGTTGCAAATAATTTATTCTCTGCAAACACATCTGATTTACTCAACATATTCATGATGGTACTCTTGCCCACATTGGTATAACCAACCAAAGCTACACGAACGAGTTCGCCCCTATTCTTTCGCTGCGTTGCCATTTGCTTGTCGATATCGCGCAGACGATCTTTGAGTTTAGAAATTTTATCCTTGATAATACGACGATCGGTTTCAATCTGACTTTCACCGGGGCCGCGCATTCCAATTCCTCCTTTTTGACGTTCCAAGTGGGTCCACATTTTCGTCAAACGTGGAAGCAAATATTGGTATTGCGCTAATTCTACTTGTGTTCTGGCACTTGATGTTCGAGCCCGACCTGCGAAAATATCGAGGATCAGGTTGTTTCGATCCATCACCTTAATTTTCGCTTCTTTCTCAATATTACGAAGCTGTGAAGGCGAAAGCTCATCATCAAAAATGAGCAAGT
>CAXNNF010000279.1:0-3216 GCA_964203455.1 Bacteroidia bacterium | reverse complement strand
GCCATCGTTATCGACAACAATCATCACATTGTTACTATTATTTGTAGTAACTCCGTAATTTTGCAAGGTCATATTGGTATTTCCAATCATGGAAAAATCACCATTTATACTATAAATAGTTTGTGTTGGAGAAAATGCTGACGTTCGCTGCGTAAATGGTACACGCACTTGAGCATTCATTGCAATTCCTGCGCACATCATCAAAGCTGTTGGCAGGGCTTTGCGTAAGCCTCTTATAAGTGATTGAAGTGTTTTCACGATACTTAAAGTTTTGGTTAGGTTTTAAAGAATTAATTAGGAATGGAAATGCTATAGCTTATTGAAACACCTTTGGGAGCTCCAATTACTGTGTCGGTAATTTGGGCCGCGCTTGCATCAACAGCACTCATTACCATGACAGTTGAAAGTTGTTTCAATGCAGCAGCTCCGCCGAGGTCAAGGCTTAAAGCCAAATCGGAAGAACTATTAATTCGAATACGAATAAATTTCACTTGCGATAAAACCGCATCGTTGAAGTTTAATCGAGCCAGATCAGACGCATTTACATCCAATACCTGAGCTGCTCCTTTACCTAGCACCTTTATGCCGGAAGATGAGATTACAGCAATTGACTGCTCATCATAGGCCAAAGCTTTTAATTGCTCGCGATCTTGTACATTGAGACTTTGAAGATGAGCGTCGAAAGTGCTCACTTGTTGTGCTTTCAACTTTGTGCTGAAGCTAGTTGCCAGAACGATCAGCAGTGCGCCGACCAACTTTCTGTTTAACGGATTCCTCCGTTGTTTTTGTGTTTGCATTTGTTATGTATTTGGTTAGGGTTTAAAATTCAAAATGTATAAAAACTTAAAATATTACAGTTTTAGGTATTGCATTGGAAAAGAAAAAATAACACATATTTCTACACTACAAATGTAAGAAATGTTTCATTTATGTAACTTATTATATTGACAATTGTAATTAATATTATTTATATAATTGATTACAAGCATTTTAAATTTATTATTTTATAATTTTAATTTTAAAAATAACTGATAATATGTAATTTATTTGATCAAATACACTCCAAAAAATTAAATTTCCAAATACTTTAAATTGAATTTTTACACATATATCGGTCTGTATTTTCAAAAATGACTGAAGAAAAATTAACTGTATTTAAAATTTATACACTACTAGTTTGATTGGTACTAATATTAATGTGGTTACCATTATTTTTTTCTGCAAGAAAACAGCTCAACATCAGACATCCATCCTGCTTGTTTTTGTATCTTGCTTGAGCGGAATTTTCCTAACGATAGAAATTAAACTTCTGTTTTTAAGACGCTTACACACATCCGCTTCTGCATTATGGCCGCTCTCAAACTGCATACTTCCAACACCCTCGATATTTACTCGGCATTATCGGATACGGCCCTCGAGCTTCCCATGGTATCGGAAGGAATAAGCGCCGGGTTTCCATCGCCGGCAATGGATTTCACCGACCTGAGCATCGATCTAAACAAACACCTCATCAAGCATCCATCGTCCACGTTTTACGGAAGGGTGAAAGGTGAATCGATGAAAGATGAAGGCATTCACGATGGCGATCTACTCGTTATCGACAAAAGCATTCGTCCCGCCGATGGCAAAATTGCCGTGTGTTACCTCGATGGCGAATTCACCATTAAACGCATCCGTATCGACAAAGACATTATCTGGTTAATGCCCGCCAACGACAAATACACACCCATCAAAGTAACTCCCGACAACGACTTCCTCATTTGGGGAATCGTTACACACGTTATAAAATCGTTCTGATGTTTGCCCTGATCGACTGCAATAACTTTTACGCTTCCTGCGAGCGACTCTTCCGGCCCGAACTCATCGGAAAACCCATCGTGGTGCTTTCGAACAACGACGGATGTGTGATTGCACGTAGCAACGAAGCCAAAGCCGTTGGCATTCCCATGGGCGCTCCCGCATTCGAATACGAAGCTATTTTTAACCAACACCAAGTGCACGTGTTTTCGGCAAACTTCCCGCTTTACGGCGATATGAGTCAACGCGTGATGAGCATACTCGGCGAGTACACACCCGATATTGAAATTTACAGCATCGACGAGGCCTTTCTCAAACTCAAAGGATTCGAACGGTTCGATTTGCAGGAATACGGCATGGATATGCAGCGACGCGTAACGCAATGGACCGGAATTCCAGTTAGCGTGGGCATTGCACCTACTAAAGCACTCGCGAAAGTAGCCAACCGCATTGCCAAAAAATACCCCAAAGAAACCCAAAGTTCCTACCTCATTAACTCCGAAGAAAAGCGCATCAAAGCACTGAAATGGTTGCAAATTGAGGATGTTTGGGGAATCGGCCGCCAGCATGCAAAACGACTTCGTGCCGTTGGTGTTAAAACAGCGTACGACTTCACCCAACTGCATGATTCCTGGGTGCAACAACACATGTCGATTGTGGGCCTGCGACTGAAACGCGATTTACAAGGAACTCCCACACTCGATTTGGAATTGGTACAGCCCAAGAAAAACATCGCCACTACCCGATCGTTCGAACGCAATTACAGCAAAATTGAAGAACTCGAAGAACGTGTGGCTACCTTTGCCGTTTCCTGCGCCGAGAAACTCCGCAAACAGAAATCCTGCTGCAATACCATCATGGTGTTTGTTCATACCAACAGACACCGAAATGATTTGCCCCAGTACAGCCGTAATATCGTGGTGAAACTGCCCTACCCTACCAATTCGGCCATCGAACTCGCCAAGTTCGCCAAACAAGCCCTGCACTACATTTTCAAAGAAGGCTATCAATACAAAAAAGCCGGCGTGCTGGTGATGGATTTTACCCCGCAAGACAAAACCCAATTGCGCCTGTTCGACAATAGTAACCAGCAACACGTTCCGCTCATGATGGCCATGGATAAGATTAACTCTATGTACGGACAGCAAAAAATTCGGCTGGCTGCACAAGATACCAAGCGCGTGTGGAAAATGAAGCAGGAAAAACTTTCGCCGCGCTACACCACCAATCTCAACGATATCATCACAATCAAGGTCTGATGTGCTTCCATTCCAAACAGTCCAAATCGGCACAAGAGTTGAAAGTCCGTTTCAAAGCCAATTTCCCTCAGGAGGAAGCATACAAAGCGGGCGTGTACAATGGTTTTCAACATCCACAAACGCCCGTCATTACACAAGTAAAGCCAAGCAACATCGAGCT